>JANWVZ010000260.1 GCA_025056555.1 Gemmatales bacterium
TTTTCCGCGTGCCTCGCCTTGGCGTCTACACACTTCAGGGCGTCAATATGGAAAAGGCTGGGGTCGTGCCCGATGTAATCGTCGAGCCTCACCCGGATGAATTGATGCGCGGCCACGACGCCCAACTCGTGAAAGCCATAGAGGTCTTACAGCAGGACGTCCGGGCTTATCTGAGCAAACGCAAACCCGCGCCTATCCCCATTCCCAATGCCGCTGAGCCGCGCCCATGATTTGACCCCCGGAAGGTCTGAACATGCTTAGGTTCACCTCTAATTCACGCGCCCATCTAAGTAACCTTCCGCGAACCCATCCAGGCCCTATAAACGACGATAAGTTATCTCGAAACTGTCACAATACCGTAAGTCACAGTTTTCGCAGGCGTAGAGCCTATAAATGTTTGGAACGGCTCACGCCCCTTGATAGAGCTCAGCTGAGGAACACGCTGATGAATACCCGGGGCCTATGGCCTAGTATGTAAGTGGTGTTTTTTGACAGGGCTTAGCCAAGGAGCATGCTGATGAACACGGCTCTTTCAGCCGAGGTACTGGCCAAACTGGCTCAATATGACACGCCCACGATTTGCAATGTGATAGAACTTTTTGAACTCAGACCGCGCCATGCAGGATATCTAGACGGCCGCATTCGTGCCTGCTTTCCGCATCTGCCGCCGATGGTCGGCTTCGCAGCCACAGCCACCTTTCGTTCCGCAGCGCCCCCGCACCAAGGCGAAGTTTATAGTAGCTTACTCGAACAAGTGGCCAGTTTTGCGCACGTCCCGCAGCCTGTGGTGGTAGTATTCCAAGACTTAGATGACCCGCCCGTGGGCGCGACATTCGGCGAAGTGATGTGCGCCACCTATAAAGCATTCGGAGCCGTCGGCTTGATTACCAGTGGGGCCGGTCGAGACTTAGAGCAGGTGGAAGCGCTGCGCTTCCCTTGCTTTACCAGTGGGACGATTTGCTCCCACGCTTATTGCCATATCGTGCAACTTAACGTGCCCGTTCGTGTCGGCGGTGTAGTAATTCGACCCGGGGACTTATTGCACGGTGACCGCAATGGCGTAACCACGATCCCCCTGGAAATCGCTGCGGAAGTTGCGGATGCCTGCCCCGAGTTTGTCGCCGCTGAGCAAATCGTCCTAGACTATATCAAGTCGGGACGCCTCGATGCCCAAGGATACGCCCAGGCTTTTCGCGAAAGCCGCGAACGTATAGAAGCCCTACGTCGCCGACTGTCCCGCAAGCGCACCTGATGGCCGCCACCTTTATAGTCGGCGCGCCGATTGTATATAAAACAAACACCTATAGGGATACGTCTTTGCCAAACTCTAGCGAGAACCCCTTACCCCCATATATTAGGAGCTTCCCTATGCCAGCCCCCTGCTTGAGGCGAGGTTTCTTCCTGATAGCTGCCTGGATCCTTGCGACTGCTAGTTCCTCCTATAATTACGCTGCCGATTTACCCGCGGGTACCTGGAAGTTAATCGTCTATCAGCCTACCAGCGAGTTGGAGTTGTGTCTGATTAAGATCGTCGCAGAAGAGAATCAGCAGTATCGAGCCACGGTCATTGCTCAAGGAGTCCGAGGACTGGACTTAGTGGCCGATAAAGTATCCAAGGCGGGACAGCGAATGACCATTGATATTAAGATGGGAAGCGAGGTCTATAAACTTAGCGTTCTGCTTCCGACTGACCGCAACGCAAATAAGCCAGAGCTTTACGGTTCATTCGGACGCCGACCTGACCTGCAATTTCCTGCCATTCTTCAACAAACCCGGGAACAGGAAATGGATCCGAAGAAGTCCGTTTCCCAGTCTGCCGCTAACGAAGCGTTCCTCGCTGTTCTCAAGACCGCTAACCTGGATCGCCAAATTGAGTTACTTCGTGCCTTATTGAAACAACATAGTGACCATCCCGTGGCGATCTACGCAGGAATCGAACTTATAGATCGACTCGGCGACCTGGAAGGCCATACTAAGGAAATTCAAACTCTGGCAGAGGATGCTCTGAAACTGGCGAGTCGGCATGGCCCCGCGCTCGCAGGACAGGTGGCTTGGCGCATCGGGAGTATACTCCTGGCTTCCAGCAAGGCCCAAGGCTTGGCCTATACTTACTTAGAAAGGGCCGCCAAGATCCTCAGCGAGGAAGCTCCTGCCAGTTATCAAGTGCGCCTCTATAAGGCTTTAGCGAAGGCCTATCGTGCCAGTAACCAGGCGGCTCAAGCCGAGGCCCTCTTTCCAAGAATCGAAGCATTAGAACGCCGTGCCGACGAAGAATATCGTCGGGAGATTCCACCGTTTCCGGTGAAGCCCGTTCCCCCGCAACCAGAACCCATACGACCCTTGGTTCTGGAGTTGTTCACAGGGACACAATGTCCGCCTTGCGTAGCCGCCGACGTGGCTTTCGATGCTCTGGGCCAGACTTATGCCGAAAGCGAGCTGATTCTGTTGCAGTATCATCTGCATATTCCCCGCGCCGATCCGTTGACCAACCTCGATACCATCCGACGAAGCGATTTTTATCAAGTGCGTGGTACTCCCACAGCATTTCTCAATGGCAAACCCACGCCGGGTTTGGGCGGCCCTCTGCCTTTCGCCGAAGCCCGATATAAGACTCTGACCAAACTTATTGAAAGCCAACGTCAGAATAAACCGCTTTGTCGTATCGAGTTAAGAGTCCATCGGCAGGAGAAGAACTTAGATATTGAAGCCACAGTAAGTGATTATGCTAACCTGTCCGAAAAGGCGCGACTGATTCTTGTGCTAGTCGAAGAAGAGGTGCGCTATGCCGCTCCTAATGGCGTGCGTTTCCATCACCATGTGGTGCGGGCCATTCCAGGGGGTTTAGAGGGATTCCCGCTTGAGAAAAATCGCACCCATCAGAAACTCCGCGTTAATCTGGCCGACCTCGAAAAACAACTCCGCACCTACCTTAATGACTACTCCCGCGAGGAGCCTTTTCCGGATGAAGAGTATCCTCTAGAACTCCATAATCTGAAAATCGTCGCCCTTATTCAAGACCTGGAAAGTCGCGAAATTCTCCACGCCGCTATCACGAAAGTGCCTCAGTAATTCCTACCCTCAATTCCGACATAACCATGACGACGAAGGCTTCCGCTAATCAATGTTTGCGAAGTTTCCACGACCGAAGCCTGGATCACTTAGAATCCTCGGTTTCCTGTTACCTTGACGTATTATGAAACTTTGGCTGGCATTGGCTCCCGGCCCAGGGAGGATGAAATTCCTGCCTGGAACACCTGGCTGGTGCGGAAATCGCTAAGCCTAGCGTGCGCTGGCGTGGGAAATGTCTCAGGGGCATATTTTTCTTTACGAATACGCGTGCGCCATCGGCCCCGAGAGTCAGCTTCCCGAATC
>JANWVZ010000261.1 GCA_025056555.1 Gemmatales bacterium
AGCGAACTGCCCCGGATATTCCCCCGTCTGGAGTCGGCGGGCCTGACTACCAAAGGAGCTTGCGGCGACACGTTGCGGAATATCACGGGGTGCCCGGTGGCGGGTGTGGATGCTGAGGAGTTGTTCGACGCCACGCCGGTCGTGATGGAAGCCCATCGGCAGTTCAGCGGCAATCCGCAGTACGGCAATTTACCGCGCAAACACAAGTGGACGATCTCGGCGTGTCCGTATCACTGCAACGCCCCGGAAATTCACGACGTGGCCCTAGTGGGCACGTTTCAGGAGAGCGTGCCTGGTTTTGCCGTGTGGGTCGGCGGCGGACTCTCCACCGTGCCGCGGATTGCTAAGCCGCTGGGTGTCTTTGTTACGCTGGAGGAAGCGCTCGACGTGCCGCGGGCGGTGCTCGAAATCTGGAGCAACGACCTGAAATACCGCATGTCCCGCGCGAAGGCCCGGTTCAAGTTCATGGTGGACGATTACGGGCCGGCAAAGTTACGGGAAATGATCGAGCACCACTTGGGACGTAAGCTCACTGACCTGAAGGAAAATCCCCGTCCCAAGGGGCGTACCAGTCATTTGGGAGTTCGTCCGCAGAAGCAACCTGGATTGGTTTATATCGGGGTGCCTGTGTTTCCCGGCATTTTGACCGCCGACCAGATGTTGGCCATCGCCAGCTTAGCCGAAGACCTGGGCGCGTTGGTCCGACTAACTCGGGAGCAGAATCTCATCTTGATCAACGTTCCCGAAGCTCGGGTCGAAGAGACCCTGCAGCGGTTGCGCCATGAGGCGAATCTGACCCTGGAGGTAAACCCCGTGCGGGGGCACAGCATTGCTTGCACGGGCGAACCATATTGTAACTTCTCCGTCGGTGAGACGAAGACAAAACTGGTCGAAATTGTCGAACATTTGGAACAACAGTTCGGTGCCGCGGTGGCCGATTTGCACATACATTTAGACGGTTGCCCGCACGCTTGTGGCCAACACTGGGTGGGCGATCTCGGCGTCCAAGCCACCACGCTCACCACGCCACAGGGTAAGGTGGAGGCTTACGATATTCTGCTCCGTGGTGGCTTAGGCCCATCCGCGGCCATCGGAAAAGCTGTGCTTCGCCGCGTGCCGAGTACGGAAGTGAAATATACCATAGAACGATTACTCCGCGGTTGGCTTGCACAACGACAAGACGGCGAAACCGTGCAGGCGTTTTACAGTCGGCTGAGCGACGAACAAATCGCCGCTCTGGCTCGCGGGGAAGTCGCTGCCGTTTCCGCGTAACCGCGGCCGGGATTTTGGGGGTGTCGCCTGATTATGCGGTGCCTACTAATTTCTGCGTCGCACCCAGGGACGAATCATCACTCACGATAGGGGAGGCGAAATCGCATGAGTCTTAACGGCGAACTGCAACCGCGACGGACAGAGTTGATGGACGACCAGGAAGCAGGCGAATGGGCGATCCATTTTGATGACCGTCCTCCTGAGGACCTGCTGTCCTGGGCCTTCGAGCGTTTCCATCCCCGCCTGGCCATCGTTACCAGTTTCCAAATAGATACTCTCGTGCTCCTCGACATGGCCTGGCGTATCCAGCCGCAAGTGCGCGTGATCACCGTGGACACGGGTCGGTTGCCTCAGGAAACTTACGAACTGATGGACGCCGTGCGCGACAAATATGGCATTACGGTGGAAGTGTTGTTCCCCGAAGCGGCCCATGTGGAAAAAATGGTGCGGAAGCATGGCGTGAATCTGTTCCGCAAGAGTGTCGAACTGCGGCTACTCTGCTGCCATGTTCGCAAGGTCGTGCCCCTGACTCGCGCACTTCAGCAACTCGACGCCTGGATCACAGGACTACGCCGCGACCAATGGGCCACGCGGGCTAACATTCGCAAGGTCGAGATTGATCACGACCATGGCGGCATCCTCAAGCTCAATCCCTTGGCCGACTGGACGGAAGACGAAGTTTGGGAATATGCTCGCGTTCACGACGTGCCGATTCATAAACTTTATAGTCAGGGCTACAAGAGCATCGGCTGCGCACCGTGTACCCGCCCGGTGCTGCCGGGCGAAGATAGCCGCGCGGGACGCTGGTGGTGGGAAACCAACGCGCCGAAAGAATGTGGCATGCACTGCCCCATCGAAACGGGAGGCTTCGAGCACGAAGTCGCTGCTATTCTTGGCGAGGCGGCTCAACTCGATAAAGATTAAATCATGTCTATCAGCGACGAGCTGCGCCAAGCCTTGCTCCAGGAAATTCGCGCCTATGCCCAGCATATTTCCGATGAGCAGGCTCGTGCCATCTGTCAACAACTCGAACAGGCCTTGGCCAACGGCGAATTAGACGATCACCGCTTGGAGCACCTGGGCCATGTGCTGACGGTTTCGCTGGAATCAGGTCGGATGCGCCGCCTTTATGGGCCCCACCTCGAAATGCAGGCTGAACGGTTGTTCGCGCTGACACCGCAGGGTTTACAGATTCGTGCGCGACTGGAAGAAGCCAACCGCGCCTTCGAGGCCTTGGCAGGGCAAACCCTCCAAGAAATTGCCGTTGCTCTCAAAGGTCCGGGCAGCTTTTATCTCCACCTGCGCACTGACCGCTGCCGCGTGCGATTCCTCATGAATCGCACAGGCCTTTATCCTCTCGACTTGGAAACGTAGGTCGCTGTCAAGGGAAGGTTGAACCGTGGCTCAAGTCTATCGCTGGAACACGCCGCAAGCACAACGCCCCATTATTGAAACGGCAGTTCGCACCCTGGAACAGGGGGGCCTGGTGATTTTTCCGACCGAAACCGTCTATGGTGTAGCGGCTCACGCGCTCGACCATCAAGCCGTCGAACGCCTCATCCACTGCAAGGGCCGCCCAGAAGATAAACCCCTGGCCTTGGCCTTAGCTCGCCCCTCGGCCAGTCGGGATTGGGTGCCCGAGATGAGCTTACTGGCGCGGCGACTGATGCGACGATGCTGGCCGGGGCCGGTGACCATCGTCTTCCGCGACGGTTGGCAAACTGGCCTGATCACGCGGCTGCCCGAAACCGTGCGCCGCTACATCGCGCCTGGGCCAACCCTCGGCATTCGCATCCCCGACCACGAAGCGATTCGGCAAGTGTTATCTCGTCTGCCCGGCCCGTTAGTCCTCACCAGCGCTAACCGCAGCGGTGAACCCGCCACGGTTACCGGCAGCGACGCCCACGAGGCTCTGGGCCAAACTGTGGATCTCGTCATTGACGATGGCCCCTGCCGATTCCGCGAAGCCTCAACGGTAGTCGAAGTGGACGGCCAACAACTCCGCATCCTGCGCCCCGGCGCCGTCTCGGCCGAAATGCTCCAACGCCTCACCTGTTGCATCGTGCTTTTCGTTTGCAGCGGAAACACCTGC
>JANWVZ010000262.1 GCA_025056555.1 Gemmatales bacterium
TACTGTGTTTGTCTGCACGACCTGTGGTAGCACTTGGCAAGACGGCAAACGCATTGGCACTAGCGCCGGTGAGTTTTTGCTGCAAGACTTACATCAAGTCGCAAACCGGGTGTGCTGCGACAATTGCGAGCGTAAATGGTCGAGATCGGCGTGGCGGTAGATGTGAATTCGGGCCTTGGTGAGTCGGCAGCCGTCAATAAGGCTGGCATGGTTCAGTTCGTCGCTGAACACAACGTCTTGCGGGCCGACCAGCGCCGTGAGCACGCCGAGATTGGCCGCGAATCCGCTCGAAAAGACAATGGCCGACTCGGTTCCTTGCCATTGGGCTAAGTCGCGTTCCAAGGCGCGAAGCGGTGCTGACCAGCCGACAATTAACGGAGAGGCGCCTGCCCCACAGCCGTAGTGGTGTAGTGCCCGTATGGCGGCGCGGATCACGCGCGGGTCGGCGGCGAGATTAAGGTAATCGTTGGACGCAAAGTTGATGAACTCCCGCGATCCGATGCGCACGCGCGGTCCCATGGCACTGGCCAGTCTTCGCCGACGACGATAAAGGCCAGCCTGGTGCAGTTGGTTCAGGATGTCGTTTAACCAAGGCCACGAGCTCATCGCACTAAACCTTCCTCTCTATAACCGATCCGAGGCCTAACGATCCACATGGACGCCGACAATCCCCACGCTCTCCAGAATGGCATGCACACTTTCCATGTGCGCGGTGGCACGGTGCACTTCGTCCACGGTCAGGTAGGCCATCGCCTTGTTGAGCCGATGGTCTTCGAGGCTTTCAATTTCGCTTCGGAACCGGGCGATTTCCTGCGGCAGCGAAACCAGGATCAGCTTCTGCACACGCGGTTCACGACTGATGCGTTGCAAGTTGAGGATGGCCGAGTCCAAGCTGCCACGCCGATGTACCTCAAACGCGTAAATAACTTCGCCAAGGCGGGCTACTTGCACCGTCCAGATAACGTCAATGCGACAGCCTCGGGAGGTCGTTTGCTCCTTCCGCGCATCGAAACCCAAGAGTTGACCCAAGCGGACGAGCTTGGCCACAATTTCATCATGAGCGAAATCTTCCGACTCAGGCCTCCGCTTGTCGCTCGCGGCTCGGTCAGGTCTGGCCCCTTGCGTTTCGTCCCTGGGCTGCCTCAACTTGAGACATAGGAACCATAACAGGAGATTCAGGTCAAGCAGGTCGCGGATTTCAGGCATTTGACCACGGACCACCGCCAAAAGACTGCGGGCGATTTCACAGTAACGAAGGTAGTGGCGGCCCGTGACAACCGACTTCGGAAAGTCTTCGGGGTGCTGCGCGAGTTCGAGTATCGCCTTGACCACCTGCTTGTTGTAAAGAGCGAACTGTTGAGGGTCGTGGTGGGCCAAAATTTCCGAAATGACCGCGGGTCCGAAGTGCGAGGTGGATTTTGTCACCCGATCGAATCGGTCAGCAAGGGATGGTGCACCATATAAGAGCATCCTCAGGCCGTCGCGGATCCGAGCCATCCCCTGGCTGGAAATCTTCGCCAGGAGCGCCTCTTTATTTCGCCAGACCTTGAACGCCCAAAACAGTCTCAACATTTCCGATAAAGCATCCTCCGCGAAACTATCGAGCGCTGCTAGAGATAATTGTCGGCTGACAAACGCATCTTTAGCCACGCGCTCGGCGACCCAGGAATTCCACTGCTTTGCCAACGCGCCATTTTTTGCCCGCTTGAATTGGGCAAGGTAATTCTCTAATTTCACGGTGTTCCAGGTGACTAACCCAGGAACCCATCCTTCTTCCTGCATCATGACGGCATCGTTCCCCGTAAAACGTTTATTCGCCAAATTGCAGATAACCTTTGTTAATGAGAATCACCAGCGTGGCGGAAATCAGAATAATCAGCAGGGCCAGAGCGATGAAGGTACGGGCCCAATACATGGTCGAGGAAGACGATCCCTTGGTCTTTTTCTTAGCTTTGGAGGATTTCTTTGCCAAAGTAGGTTTGGTCTCTTCTTCCTCAGGCTCTGGACGTGGCGCGGTGCTCGCTCGAACTGGTGCGTCGCGGACAATCAGACCTGCAGTTACAGTGAACAAGGAATTACATTTGGCACAACGCACCCGTTTGCCCTGAATCTGGGGATTGGTGCTCTGCAACTTGGCCTCACAATGCGGACAAAGAAAAGTCGTGGGCACGGTTTGCCTCCCGGCACGAAGTGCCTCTATTACGGGCTGCACAGACGTCGCACGGGCCCGGCGGAATCTTGACTCGCCTAGGCAGGGCAGCCGGCACTTTCAGGAATATATAGGTAGGGCCATATCTAGAAGTCAGGATAGGTCAGGGGCCTGCTATGGATGGTTAGCTCACCAGTTGTAAATGCCAGCGCCCCCGCTGGGGCGGCGTCGTGGGAGGATCAAAAGAAAATTGCAGCGGTCGGCTTGGGTCAACGTCGCCCACGCGGTCAGTGTGCCATTCCAGTTCCAAGTCGCGGATCATCTGCAAATCCACCTCATGCGGTCGGCCGTAGGTGGCCAAGTAGTTGCCGATGATCGCACTGGTGGCACCCGCATAGAAAATCCAACTTTGCAGGTCGCGTAAGTTCTTTTCTCGACCACCGCCAATCTTGATGTCGGGATGGGGCAGGGCGAGGCGCACCGTGGCGATAATTTTGAGGATTTCCAGCGGCTTGAGCGGCTCCATGTGCTCCAAGGGCGTGCCAGGGATGGGATAAAGGAAGTTCAGCGGAACCACCTGCGGATTGATGCGCCGCAACGCCAGCACGATGCTCACGCGGTCCTGGATGCTTTCCCCCATGCCGAAGATGCAGCCACAGCACAGTTCCAATCCTTCCTCGCGGGCAATCTGTAAGGTGCGGATACGATCCTCCCAGGTATGCGTGGTGACAATGTTGGGGTAAAACTCGCGGGAGGTTTCGATGTTGTGGTTAATGCGACGGATGCCCAGCGCTTTGAGTTCGCGGGCTTGTTCTCGAGTCAGTTCGCCGAGCGTAGCGCAGTGACAGATACCGTCCACTTCCTTGATGGCTTTGATGGCAGCGACGACCTGAGGCCAATCATGTTTCGTCGGGCCGCGCCCGGAGTTGACCAGACCGAAGGCGGTGGCACCGTTTTTCTTGGCGTCGAGGCAGGCTTTCTTGACGGTCTCAGCATCCATCATGGAATGGGGCTTAATGCCTGTGTTCCAGTGAATGCTCTGGGCACAAAACTTACAATCCTCACTGCACTTGCCGAATTTGCTGGGAATGATGCTACAGAACGTCACTCGGTTGCCGTGAAAATGCACCCGCACTTTGTGAGCCGCATACATCAAGTCATAGACGGCTTCGCCTTCGACGCGGAAAAGTTGCCCTATTTCCTCAGCGGTAATTT
>JANWVZ010000263.1 GCA_025056555.1 Gemmatales bacterium
GAGAAGGCCGACGGCGGTTACGCCCGCGGCTACACGCACGCCGTCACCCACTGGCGCGAGGTCGTCGATCAACTCAACCTCCTCCGCAGTCAGCGGGGCATGGTGGTCGTGCTGATCGCCCACGCCAAGGTCGAGAAGTTCGAGGACCCCGAGACCCCGCCGTACGACCGCTACTCGCCCCGGCTGCACAAGCACGCGGCCGCCTTGGTCTGCGAGTGGTCCGATGCGGTGCTCTTCGCCACGCGGAAGTTCCGCACGCAATCCGAAGACGCCGGCTTTGGACGCAAGCGGACCATCGCCCAGCCCATCGGCAAAGATGGCGGCGAGCGGATCCTGCGGTGCATCGGCGGACCGAGTTTTGGAAGCAACGCGAACAATATCGCTGTCAAGGCATGTACATGTGTTAACTGATACTGTAAGGCAAACTCTGTAGATCACGACGCCGGGATCTCGAAGGAGTTCTTGTTGAGAATGCCTCGTATCCCAGCTACACTCCAGGAGAAGGTAGTGTCTGGGCAATGAGTACCAACTCGTCTGACCCTGGGGTGCTGGTATGCGAACTTTGTGCCTATCTGGTGCCTTCCTGCTCGGATCGATGTCGGTGTTCATCTCCCATGCTTCCTCTGATGACACCGACACGAAAAGACTTGTCCCGACCTCCATCAAAAAGACCGATCTGAAACTGAATCTGGATGGCCACACATGTGAAATCCCATTGGAATACGCCTTGGACGAGACTGCAGGAAAAGGTCACCCAAGTCTCTTCGTGCTGCCAGTTTGGGCTGTTGAGAAAGTCGAGCGGGTTGTAGGAAAACAGCGCACAACCCTTACGCCGAGTGATCCTCTTATTCCCCCCGATGAGAGGGGGCCGGTTCAACTGAACGTGACTGTCCGAAATTTGTTGGAGAAAGAGGAGACGAAGGAGGCGATCCTCAACCACCTGCAGCAACACGTGGCCAAGGAACTCGCCCTACAGCAGCGGCTTTTTCGTTATGAAAAACCTGAAATCAAGGAGGACGAGGCGTACTTCACTCTGATTGGTCCTGGCCGCGGCATAGAGCCAGAGATCGTCCTATCTAACGCGGTCCTCTCAGCGAACGGCCTGCTGGGGTTCGACCTAGACATACCTGCTATCCGCCGTTGCGAGCAAGTGCACGGCCTCAAGGGAGGCCTTGCCCTAGGCAATGTCACCATCTTGCCCACCGGCCCGATGAAGGTCCGCTTTGAAAGATTGGAATTTGAGGCCCAGATCAGCTACATGCACCACGCAGTGGCCGATCTGCGGAAGCGGGTAGGCTCATCGGTCAATCCCTCAGGTCGCCCCCCCGACGTCATTATTTCGTTAAGCAATGACGGCTTAACTCAGGTTAAGAACAAGATCAATTCCATGGTGGGGCAGTCGCTTAGCGTCGTTGTCAGCACCCGTCAAGGCACCACCGATACGCCGCCCTTACAGCCGCTCCTCGAAAAGGCGGTCAAGAGTTTGCTGCAACAAAGCGAGGTCGACTCGAGTAACAATGACCTGCGAGTGACGTTCCTGATGGAGAATCAAGTGTCGATCACGGCAACGCTCGGGGAGTTTAAAAAGCTAAGCCAAATAGATGAAAAGGCCCGGGCGGAGGCTATCCGCCAAGCATACGATCACTATGTGGCCACAGTTCAGGGCAAAGCTCAGAACTACAGCGGGGAATTAAATGTAGGATACGCGCTGTGGAATGTCGGCCTTTCGGGAAACTACTCGGAAGACAACAAGCAAAGCGATGCCAAACGCGATCAAGAACAGCGTCAGCAATTCCAACATTGCTTGGATAAGGTGTTAAAGTCGTTTGAGGGAAACATTAAGTTGCCCACTGGGCTACACGTGAGCGATCAGGCTTTGCACGCAATTGAGAAAAACCTAGAAGCTCACTTTGCCCAACGCAAATTCGACTACGACTATACCTTACACCGCTTCAGGCATATTCGCCTCACTGGAAGCACTGACGTTGGCGCAACTGTAGGCGACTGGATGCGTAAATACGCCCAACTCAAAGCAGATCACGATGCCGCCCTTGCAAAACTCCAGGAGGCTCATGCCCGACACGAGCAGCTTCAGCTAAATCAGGACCTGATGACGGTGGTACAAACTCACAAAGGGAGGCTTGCGGAGCTCGAAGCCTTATTAAAAGCAGCCGGCAAGGCGGAAGACTGGGCTAAAGCGAAAATGCAAATGGAACGAGTAGCCAAAACAGCCGATGAATTGGCAAAGGCACTTGATGGAGCGCCTGCTGCTAAAGTTATGCAACTGCAAAAGGAGATTGCTGACCTTCGAAAGAGCATGGCAAACGTATCCTCTCTGGCCGCCGCCAATACGGCTACTATTGACGACTTCCAACAACAATTTGAGGGACTCAAAACGCACTTGTCTGGCCTTCAGCTTCGTTCGTTTCATGGTCACACTGACTGGATTCGCGGTGTAGCATTTAGCCCGAATGGTAAACTGCTAGCCACAGCCTCGGACGATGGGACAGCACGCGTTTGGGACGCAAAAACTGGGGAAGTACTGGGGAAGTTCCGACATGCTGGCTGGGTATACGCCGTTGCATTTAGCTCCGACGGGACTCTTTTAGCTACCGCGGTCCACGATGGCACGGCGCAAATCTGGGACATCGAAACCGGCCAGCAGCGTTGCGTGCTTCGAGGCCATACGGATTGGGTGCGTGCTGTGGCCTTCACCCCCGATAACAGGTTGCTGGCGACCGCCTCCGGCGATGGTACTGCCCGTCTGTGGGATGTAGACGGTGCGAAACAATTGCTTGTGTTAAGAGGGCACAAGGAGTCCGTGCGGGCTGTCGCCTTTGATCCCGATGGTAAACTCTTGGCGACAGGCTCGCGCGACGGAACGGTCTGCCTGTGGAACGTCGCAACGGGAGAGAAGCTCCAGGTCCTGACAGGTCACTCCGGGTGGGTACAAGCGGTGACCTTTAGCGCAGATGGCAAATTACTTGCCTCTTCAGATACCGATGGCACCGCTAAGATTTGGGACGTGCGTACGGGTAAGCAGCTTCGCACTCTTGACGGACATTCTGGCTATGTTTACTGCGTATCATTCTGCCCAAAGTCAAGATATGTAGCTACGGCTTGCACCGACGGGCTGGTCCGCATTTGGAATGTCCAGACGTGGAAGCTATTACACGCGCTTCGGGGTCATAGTGATTCCGTGTTGAGTGTTGCATTTGAGCCAAGTGGCAAACTGATAGCTTCGAGCTCCGCTGATAAGTCAGTAAAAATATGGTATATTGGTGAATAATCGATCGTGTTTGGCCTAGGAGCCACCGGACAATACGTCAAATCATGACCTTTGCTGGC
>JANWVZ010000264.1 GCA_025056555.1 Gemmatales bacterium
CTTCAGACCCGTGGATTTTTGGAGATCTGTGTTTTCGTTGGTGGGCAGTTGAGACTTTACCGACGTTCGCCATGTTTCTCGATCTTCGCAGCGCAGCCCGTGAACGCAATCTGATGTTTGACAAGGACGTCCATGCTCTGCTTGAGGTGCTGCCCTCTCCATTGCGGAACAATACCAACCTTGGGGCCCGTGTCATCAAACGACTATGTCCCTCCGCTGGTCGCGTCTTAAATTCAAACAGCTTGTTGCCTGCTTGCTGGCCACCCATTGCACACCAGTTAAGCAAGACATGCAAGCCTGTGTTGGGTCGAATGCGTCGCCTGATATACGGGAACACCCATCACACGACTGGCGCATGGCCTAACAAATCCGCCTTGTACACAACGGACAGAATGTGGCGCCTTTACATCAAGGAGGCGCTTTTGTCGGATCAGCTGGTCGCAAGCAAGTTGTTCGATCAGGACGAGGTGCGCAAATGCTTCAAAGCTCTTGAAGCCGGCCACGACAGGGTTGCCGCAGACGTTGAGAAGCTTATACAACTAAGCTCAGTCATAGGATGGCTGAAATTAAACGCGGATACTATGAGCTGTTAAAAAGCAGCCCAAGGGATTCACATCAACAGAATCAGGTGAGTCAGTCTTACTGCTAGAGAATGAAAAGACCACTCGTGTCCATAGTGTTGGATGACACTTTGCAGTATCCAAATGGCGATGAATGGTTTTCGCCAGATCATCCGTTTCCGGAATATCCATTCAAGCACTTGTCAAAGCAAAAGAATCCTGTTTACGCAGCTGTCCGGAGCTGTTTGGCAGGAGCAGAGTTGGATCAAGGGAATTTTGGGTCTCCCGAATGGAATCCACTAGGCGCTTATATTTCACCGGGCCAAAATGTCTTCGTGTTGTGTAACTTCGTGCAACACAGGTGGAAAGGTGGAATGGACGCGTTCCACGCCAAATGTACACATGCCTCAGTGATTCGAGCTTTGATTGATTATATTCTGATCGCCCTCAAGGATCGTGGAAAGGTGCACTTTGGCAACGCGCCGATTCAGTCTTGTGAGTGGGAAAAAGTGGTTCAGGATACCGGTGCCGCCCGAGTTGCTGAGTTTTATCGGCAGTTCGGCACCAGCCGGGTGCCTGTTGCTTTGACTGACCTCCGGCAGCACATCATCCGGCACCGTATCATCGGAAGCTTTGAACCCCGTTTGCACAGAAGTGACACGGAGATGTGCGTCGAAGTTGATTTAGGACAGCATAGCTTGCTTGAGGATCTCTATCAATCGGACGGAGAGCCGGAATTTCGCGTGCTCGATTACGATCATCGTCGCACCCAGCGTTGTCACGGGAGGGGTCGGCATCTGTATTTAATACACAGGCACATCCTTGATGCCGATGTGCTGGTCAGTATTCCGAAGCTAAAAACTCACGAAAAAGTGGGAATGACTTGCGGCATTAAGGGATGTGTGGGTGCTGTGGGCCATAAGGATTGCCTCGCTCACCATAGACGCGGATCCCCGCGGTCGGGAGGGGATGAATATCCCGACAGCCTGAGCTTCCTCGCACCGATTTCACGGCTTCACGACTTGGTGTACACGCTGCCGACAGGTAGCATTCAATGGTCCCTGCACCTCATGCATCAATGGTGCCGGAAAATTGTTCGACGGTTCACAGGAGCACTTAGCGGTTCATGGCCTGGTAATGATACCTGTTGGCGGATGGCCTTGGATCTTGCGAGGATTGTTGAATACGCTTCTAGGGATGGTCATCTCGATGGTAAACGAAAACGCGTTCATTTGTGCCTGACTGACGGGATTGTAGCTGGTGAGGGCAACGGTCCGTTATCACCTCGCCCGGTGCGCCTGGGCTACATCAATTTCGCGGACAACGTGGTGGCAGGAGACTACGCTAATTGTATTGCGATGGGAATTCCACCGAGCAACCTTCCGATGGTGAGAGAAGCTTTTCGGTTGAACGTATACCGTATCGCACCCAATTCACCGAGCGACGTGATTTGCAGGGTGAACGAGAGAAGATTGAACTTGGACGAGCTTTCACAGGTCTTTGGTCGGAAGTTTCGCTTGCCCAGAGAGTGGGAGAAGCGGCGATGTTCTTGACTTGATAGAGCAGAGCACCGTTTTTACAGAACGGCGCAGGGGGTGCCGTTATCGTGCTTGGGCGAAGCGGGTGGCGGTCCCGGGCAATTCTACGCGAGGGGTCTTCCTGATGGGACTCACTTTAGACGGAGGCCGACCATAGTCCGAGCATTAACCCTGCGGCGGTTGTGGGACATTGCATCGGACGGTGTTGAATTTATCGGGCGTAGGTCTCTGATCCTTGAACGCATTAGGCACAATCTTTGTTATCGTAAACAGTCTTGCTCTGCTGGCGCTACCCCGGCGTTGGGCCGCGCTGCCGCTGCTCGTTGGCGCCTGTTACATGACCCTGGGCCAGGGGGTTGAGATCGGTCCGTTCAGTTTTACCATCATTCGTATTCTGGCTCTGGTGGGTTTCGTCCGCGTCCTGGTTCGGGGCGAGCGGCCCGCGGGTGGCTTGAACGGCATGGATCGGCTGATGCTGGTCTGGTCGGTGTGGGCTCTGGTCAGCAGCGCGTTTCACAACGAGCCGCAAAATGTCCTGGTCAACCGTCTGGGTTTGGTCTATAACACCCTTGGGATCTACTTTCTCCTTCGCTGTTTTTGCCAGGGCATGGACGACGTGGTGCAACTGGTCAAATTGACGGCCGTCGTGCTCGTTCCCGTGGCGCTGGAGATGGTGAACGAGCAAATCACCGGGCGGAATCTGTTCTCGATCTTCGGCGGAGTCTCTGAGGAAGTGGCTGTGCGCAATGATCGGCTGCGCTCCCAGGGCTCGTTTGCCCATGCAATCCTGGCTGGCACAGTTGGGGCGGTCTGTGTCCCGCTGATGGCCGGCCTGTGGCGGAAGGGGGCCTGGCTTCCAAAGGCCGGAATGCTGGCGTGTTTGGCCATGGTCTTCACGTCCGCCTCAAGCGGTCCCTTAGGCAGCCTGCTGCTTGGCAGCCTTGCCCTCTTGCTGTGGCGCTGGCGCCACTGGACCCGCCAGATGCGCATCGCCGCCGTCATCGGTTATGTGCTGCTGGACCTGGTGATGAAAGCCCCGGCCTATTACCTGATTGCCCGAATTGACCTGGCCGGCGGCAGCACTGGCTGGCATCGGGCCGCGTTGATCGAATCGAGCAT
>JANWVZ010000265.1 GCA_025056555.1 Gemmatales bacterium
ATATGTTAATTTAGAATTATACCAGATTATTATGTTGACTAATTCGCGGGTCATTAGCGATGCCACGACTTATTGTGAGTATCTAATAGTTGCCGTAAATATATAGGTCAGCTCTTGACCAAGCGTGGCCACAGCCCGATAGCGCTCCAGCTTCTTCAGTAAGTGCTCTATACCTTTTCGTCACTGACGCTATCCTTCACCATGACTAAACTGTTCGGCTCCTCGTAACTGGAACCACGAACTAGTTTTAATGCGACTAATTACAAGAACGTATCGCTTCGCTGTCCTGGCCCTTGTCCATTGAGGCAACTCTGACAGGTAACGTGTTCAGCTCTGCCATCGGCAAGCCTTCCACCATACTGGACATGTGCTGCTGACCCGTTGTTAGCACACCATCTCCAAAAGAGCAGTTCATGGTCAGCTGCTAGCTAAATTTTAGTGCTCAACGTAAATGCGAGCCAACGTTGAGCCCTATTCTTGGGCACCATGAGCTGCTGCTAGGAAAATCTTAGTAACTCCCCCCACAATTGCAACCCATTTTGGTTAGACGCTGAATCTATCCAAAGGTTGGGTTGTCCACAGCGCTGGGGTAAGCATGAACGATGGGCTGTTAATAAAAAACAGCAATTGAATGGCCGCCAAGTTACTTTGAGGAGGCAGCTTACACAACGCTTTGCAGATGCGGTTCTTCTGTCAACAGTGAAAAGTTGACCAATGGCGCTCTAGCCGCCGAAGTACTCCGGCTGATAGCCCCTAGGTATACTACGCGGAAACGATATAGAAGTTCCTCAATTCGAAATTGCTCCGGCGTTTACCGCGCACCTAAAGTAACGGATGTCCGAAATGGCCGAGGAATTCCTACCACAAAGAGATGCTCTAGAGTCTAGGACTGTCTGCTGGCGATTAGATGCTGCGGGTCATGTCATCCAACATGTTATAGTTTGCGTCCGTAAGTAGCAAGAATACCTCGTCCACAACTTCGCATATTTACTTATGAAAACTAGAATTGGAGTAAGATCGGTATCAAACCAAAATGAACAGGATTAGCCAACACACCCTAAACCTTAGGGTCATGGGAGGATCCGCTGGCACACCCGGTCGTTTTCAGAGCGAATACGTCCTTCACAACCACCAACCCCAACAAATAAATATGCGAGGCCGGTTCATAGGTCGCGTCCTCGCCGAGGAACCTGCACCAGCCGAATCAGCAAGCACACCAACGCCATAAACGCCCAGCCGACCGCTTGGGCGGGAGGCGATGGCTTCGATGATTCTAATTCTAACCCGCAAGAGGGAGGTATGATGAATTTCCTAATAATTTCCAAGAAGGTTTGGCTTAGATAAATCGCTCATTCCACCCCGCGCGAAGGAGGTATAGCTATGTCCGCAGTCCGCATCATGCTGGCGGCAGTGCATCGTGTCAGTGCGTATGTCCGCGGTCTAAGTTTCGAGGCCTTCGGCGACTTGGCGATGTCGCTCTGCATCGGGCTGGGCCTCACCTTATTAGCGCTGGGCTCGCTCGCCACTCCCGACTATCCCGCCCTCTGGGCTGACGAGGAATTTGTGGTGGCACCTACGCCTGAGTGCAGGGGACCAGAGGAATGTGATTTGACGCGCTGCACGGTTCAGCTGCATCCTTGTTCAGAAGAACGGGCAGACTGTAAACCAGGCATACAATGCGATCTGTGCAAGTGTGTTTGGAACTCCATATGTGGCTGTTATTACCCCTAAACTTATGGTGCTGCATATGCACGTACCTTGCAACCCAGTGCTCCTTGACGCACGCACGATAGATAGATGGTTCCGTCCTTATATGGCCCTAGGTCTTTGCGTGATGGCCGTCTAGCTCGGTGGTTTGGCCGGTGTCGAGGCTCAATCCGATGCGGAATGGGAGAAGCGTTTTCGGCGCGAGGCACCCGAGGCATGGCAACGCTTGGCAGAACGTCTTTCGGGCCTGCAGGGACGCTCGGTGCTGATTACCTGGGAAGGCGCAAAAATTTATATGCATCATACTTATGAGTATCGGCACGTTGGGCAGTGTGCCTGGTGGATGAGTGAAAGACTAATAGACTCTGGCAAACCCGATGGCAGCGCCGTTCTGACGTGCGTGAACCCGAAATATGCATTTCGGTTGCGCCGGCATTTTCGCGACTCCTCTTGGCTGCTTGATGCCATCTTCTCTAGTGACAGGCTGGCCGCCCTGGGTACCTTTCACCCTCAAGACAGGATCGCCAGTACGCTCGCCTTGTCTTATATCCCCAGTTACTTTGGCGGAATCCGGGAGACTCTCTTAGACCCGAAATTTCGACTGAATTCGGTACGAGCGCGCCATCGAGGTAGAAGCGTATGTGTTGCAGTGGCATTTGTCTATCTAATAAGCCAATCCGGCGAGGAGCTTTATAAAGATGGCTGGGTTGTGCTCGACCCCGAGCGTTAGTGGATAATTGTCGAGGGAGAATGCACGACCAACGAAAGAAAGGAAGCGGTACGACCGCTGTCCTGGGGTCGCAACGAACTGGAGTACATCAACACCTCAGACGGCTTTCCTCTGCTAAGCAGACAACGTTTTACCTCAGTCTTCTACGAAACAGGCCGACGCTTTACTATGGAACAGACATTTGAATTCTGGAAAGCTCCTCAGCTCGCAGAGGAGCAGTTTCGGTTGCCTCATTTTGGTCTCGTTGAGCCATCGCCACTGGCCAGGCCGAGGCCGTGGTGGCTCTATCTATCGCTCACGGGATTGGGCTTAGTAGTCATCGGCTTTGCTATCGGCACTTACTTACGCTGGCGCCGCAGCCGCTTGGCTCAGATTAGCGCTAACTAAATTATGATCCTTCATACCCCTAAGCTACTTTTGGAATACTTAGTAGCGAGTGAACTGAGTGACTAATAAACCTCACAATAGGGAAAAGCTGGTTGCCTCGGCTGCCAACTAGATTCAATGCTAAAGTGCACTACCACATCGAGACATAAGTCGCCGACCGCCCAAGCGGGGGGCGGTTGTGAGTGGCTTAGAGAATTGCGAATGCTATCCCGCAAGAAGGAGCTATGATAAAGTTCTTGGCAATTTTCGAAAGGGTCTGGCTGAGATAAATCGCTTATTCCACCCCGCAGTAAGGAGGTATAGCTATGTCCGCAGTCCGCTTCTTGCTGGCGGCGGTGCGTCGTGTCGGGGCTTTCCGCGGTTTAAGTTTCGAGGCCTTGGGCGACT
>JANWVZ010000266.1 GCA_025056555.1 Gemmatales bacterium
GTAGTTCCAACGGTAACAAAAAAGCCGCCGGGTATTGTCCCCGACGGCTATGTGAGCACAGCTTGATTTCGGGCCTTGCAAATACTTCCTTGTGGCCCCCAAAAGATACTAGTCACGAATTGACATCGCTAAAGGCTGGATTGCTTGCGCGGCTAGAGAGATTAATCGCACCCGTTTATTTGAGCTTGGAGATGTCAGCGATAATGGCTTCCACAGCCTTGGCGTCGAGTCCGCCTTTGGCCACGGCGTGGTTCGCCACCACTTTGTTCTTGGTGTAAAAGACCGCAGTAACATCGGCATCTTTGGCGATATTCCAACCTTTAGGCCCGGCGGGATTGTCAATGCCGATGTGAACGTTCTTAATCCCTTCCTTTTCAATAAACGCCTGCAGACGCTTTTCCAGGTCGGGATCATCGGACAAAAAGACAACGCAGGCTTTGATGGACTTATCGCTGGCAGCCGCGCTATCCAGCTTCTTGACCAGACTGGTCAAGCCGTCGCTCAATTCGCGGGCAAAAACCAGAGCGACGGGAGCACCGCCGAACTGTCAGACAAAGCAGTTTTTCTGACCGTTCCTGCTGGGATTATCCACGTTCAGGACATTGAGCGGATGGAAGGCCCCCGGTCGGCTCTGCCCGACTTGCGGGCCGGACTTAAGGCTTTGGGCAACTGCCAGACCACTCACTAGCAGTGCCGCCAGCCCGAGACCTACGATGCGTCTCCTCATAGGCTGACCTCCTTTGGCTAGAGGTTCCTGAAAGACCGAAGAATACAGCCAAGTGCTTGGCACCTAGCTGCTCACCGCGCACAGCCCCGATGCTGTAGCGGTTTCTTCCTGATGCAAGGAGGCAGGCACCCCCGTGCGAAAACTGGGGTATAGCCACCTGATTCCCAAATCACATTTGATCCTGGCATTACAGATACGCCGATTGGCCGAGGAGTCAATAGGAAGGTTTGGAACAGGAGGAATTGGAAGATTGAGCCAGACGCTTAATGCCTGCCAATAATCACGTCGGCGCACCGGCTCGTCATCCGTAATGTTATACACCGAATCAGGTTCTCGGGTATCGGCTAAAGCCAAAATCGCGCGGGCTGCATCAGCCACGTGAATCAGATTGAGCCAGCCATGCGGATCAGCGAGAAGAGCTAATCCTTGTCGGAAATGTCGGGCATAAACAATTCTGCCAGGACCGTATATGCCACTGAGCCGAGCAATGACTGGTTGCCCCGACCAGGAAGCAGCCTGCAGCACCAAGTGTTCACCCCGTAAAGTGAGTTGACCGGACGGAGAATCCGGCTCGGTAGGGGCCGATTCTTGAACCCAAGACTCATCGCGTTGACCGTACACGCTAGTGCTACTCACCAGGATAAACCGCCGCCAGATTTGAGGATGCTTCTGCCAATGTTGCATAAGATGCTGCAAACCGAGCCACCAGGCCGATGCTCGGGAATCCTCGGCTTGGGCGCTAAGATTTACCGCATAGAGCACGACATCTGCAGGCGGCAGCCGTGCCACATCCTGGACTCGAGTCACGTCACAAGCTATGGGCGACCCTCCCCATTGTTCGAGTATTTCGCGGTGATGGCGTTGGCGAAAAGTTGCCGTTACCTGCCAACCCTCGCTAAGGGCCAACCGCAGCAAACACTTACCCAGATAGCCGCAGCCGACGATGAGCAGTTTCTTGTTCATGTCATGCCGGAGTAGCTTGTGTACTCACATGTTACAGAAGTGCCGAGATTGGTTGTCCCTGAGCGAGATGGTAAGGCCGACCTTGCTGGTCGTAAATAAGCGCCTCCGGATCCAGCCCAAGTCGGTGATAAATCGTGGCAAAAAGGTCCTGGGGCGTAACCGGCTGGGCAGTGGGGAAAGCCCCAATGCGGTCGGAAGCACCGTAAACGATTCCGCCCGGCAAGCCCCCGCCTGCCAGCACTACGGTGAAACACTGCGGCCAATGGTCGCGCCCGGCATTGCTGTTGAAGCGGGGCGTTCGCCCGAACTCGCCCATCAGCACGACCAGCGTCTCTTCCAGCAAGCCTCGGGCTTCCAAGTCCTCCAAGAGTGAAGCGAAAGCCGCGTCGGTGGGCGGAAACAGTTCTTTCTCACACCAGGCCAGGTGATCACGATGACTGTCGTAGCCTTGACCGCCTTTGCCATTGTCATGGCGAACCCAATTGACTTGCACCAGGCGAACTCCTGCTTCGATGAGTCGCCGCGCCAGTAGCACCGATTGGCCGAAGGTGTGCCGACCGTAGCGGTCGCGCACGGCTGGTGGTTCGCGCTCGATGTCAAAGGCGGACTGAGCCGCTGCCGAGGTAACCAGGTCGAATGCCTGGGCCAGATAGGGATCCAGCCCAGCCACGTTATCGGCATCGGCCAAAACTTGTGCCTGGCGATTGACAGCCTCCAACAGGCTACGGCGAGCCTGCAAACGTCCTGCATCCAGCTCTGCCGTCAACCGCAGCTCCCCGGGGGAATAGTCCGGCAAATTGGGGTCGCTGTCCACACGGTACGGATCATAGGCGGCACCGAGGAAGCCTGCATGTTGTCCCGGACGGGGCGGGCCGACTGGCGAAATCAATTCCGGCACCGTAACGTAAGCGGGCACTCCTCGCCGGCGCGCGCCCAGGAACTTGGCCAGGACGGACCCGAGATGGGGACGATCTTCGCGGCTTAACGTTACCGACTGTGGCGCGGGTCGCGCAATCGGGCTGCCGGTCATCATCCAATATGAAGCCGCAGGATGGTTCCCACTGGTGTGGTGCATCGAACGAATAACCACGAGACGGTCAGCTAAGCGGGAGGTGCGGGGAAAGTGTTCACAGATATGCAATCCAGGAACCTTGGTACTTATCGGACGAAACGTACCGCGTATTTCCTCCGGAGCATCTGGTTTCATGTCAAAAGTGTCGAGGTGAGAGGGCCCTCCCGACAGAAAAAGGATAATCACCGAACGCGCTTGCGCACGACGCGACTTGGCATGGGCCAGCTGGTGCAGCAATTGTGGTAACGATAATCCCATAGCCCCAAGCGCGCCTACTTGCAGCATCTCACGCCGTGTATAGCCATCGCAAAAACGTACACCGCCCGACACAGTCAACTCCATCATGGCAGGCTCCTTTTTGGCGGGAAAATTGGTGGGCTATTCGTATTTTCACTGTAGCAAGTGGAGCGACCAGTTGGCAAGGTTAATCTTTCAGATTTTCCTATCCA
>JANWVZ010000267.1 GCA_025056555.1 Gemmatales bacterium
ATAAATCTACCCTCCCAAGTCCCCTCGGCTCCAGCTTTATTCAGCAGATGTAGGACCGGTCGTCGACTAAGTACAAAAAAGAAGCGTTCTATCACCTCATGAGGAGCGCTGCGGCAATGCTCGTAGGTCAGTCTTTTCTCGTAACTCTCCGACCAACTAGATGCGGTTCCAGAGTGTTCTCGAAATTTGGTCAAGGGGCCGTCCTTTTTCCAACGTTGAAGAACTATGAGCATTTTTTCCGCCACTTGTTGCTTCCATGAGTTCGAAATGGCGATTCCGGGTGTGCGTGTAGGCGCACTGGATGAGGATAAACTTGACGCTGAAGAGGCCCCTGACTGTGTTTGCGTGGTCGCATCAGTATGACTGGGGCGAGTATGGGTTTGCTCAACATTAGACAGCTTTTCTTGTGGGATTCTGTCATGATGTATCGAAACGTCGGCCTGTCGGTCGGCGCGGGGAAGACGAGAAATGCTAAGTTGCCAGGCTATCACGATGAATATAGCTACTAATATGCTTGCTGCTAAAACGACCGATATTAACCGCTTTTTTGCCGAGGCAATCGCGCGATGTTTTGCCGAAGGTCCGGCCCTAGGAGGCAGTAGTGTAGCGCTTGCATACGGTTCGCTACTTAATTTTAGGTCAGGATAACCTAACGTCTGTGCTGGTGAGGTATGGAGTTCATATTGATAAAGGACTTCTAAGTAAGGGTTACGGCCAGGGTGGTCAGGCAATATGTGTATGAGGCGTTCTTGAAGGTATTGCAGGAAGTCTTGGACTCTCTCTTCTTCTAGGTCATCTATGAGAGCTAGAACGAGGACTGAGGGAAAACGACCTTGGGCGCGTGGATCGGGGCAATGTATATCCGCGCGGTGTAGATAGGCGAAACGGTGCCCCTCAATTTCGAGAGTTCCCTGCTCATAAGGTGGAAATTTGGACGTATTGTCTTGGCAGCTAAGCTGATTTGCGGTAATCTTATCCACACCTAACGGCGTCGTCCGAGGTGGTCGCGCGTCTAAAGCGGAGTTGAAAGAGTTGTTCAGGCCCTCTGGCAGGTTAGTCGAGTTTTCAGCTTTTTCGGATATAGAGCTAAGATTCGTTGCAACGCTGCCTCCTGGATAATCTACCTGGTCGGGATTCGACACATTAACATCTGTGGCAGTCTGCGAGCTGTGTAGAGTAGACGAGGACAATGAAGCCCACAGGTGAGCGCGTTGCGTGAGTAACTTGGCGGCCACACGTTGTGCTAAGCGGAGATCAATACGCGAATGGTAGGCCCAGCCTTCCCCCTGAGCGAACCATCGGTGGATGGCCAAGGGGATTCGATGCTCGCGCTGAGGTTTCAATGATCCCTGAGCCGATCTCCGTGCGGCGCCACCCATATATTTCTTTCAAGTTTAGCTCAATGGTGAATGGTCTTAGAAAATTCGTTCGAGTATTTGTGATCAAACTGGTCTTGAGCCTGAAGCTCTTACTGATTCAAGGCATGCACGTGTATTTCGATTGCGGGCATCAAAGTTTTCCATACGGCGGAGCCTACCTCTCCAGCAAAGATGGTGGGCGCAGGTCTTCGCAGGAGAGAAGGACGTGATGAGTTGCATCACCATCACGCACGCCGATCCAGCTATCCAACAGGAAAAGGACGTCTGGGCCATTGAATGTCGCACTTACCCAATTGTCAAAGATGGTGTCGATGTCGGTGAGTGTCAGCGTGAGGCTTGCAGCTGGGTCGTTCCATCGAATTCGGACTCGTTGGCATTTATAATCATAAGTCGGTCTAAAGGTATCGTATATGGTTTGGGTTTGCCAACTTTGATTCTGGGCTAACTGCGTACTAAGCCGAAGATGAATGTTGACGTCAGGAGGGTTATCGGTGGGTGCATCAATGATCTGACTCGCGTTCTTACCGATCTCAGCCTTAACTATAACCACCGTATACTCAGTTCTATTCCGCAAGCCATCGAGCCAGGCTAACCAGCGCTCGACTTGGTCTTTGTATTGTTTCTTCGGACAGCTGCCCGTGAGGTAAGTGTTGGCCTGCCGAGCGGCGCTCTCGAAGGCGGTAACTTTCCTGTCGGCCTCCGCTGCCTTAGCTGCCCGATAGAATTTCACGTATTCCTCTCGGTCCCAGGTGCCGGACACCTTGGCTTGAAGTTCGTTCGCCTCCTGAATGTGGCGTTTTGTGTGCGTTCGCGTCTGAGGAGGATTGCCAAACTCGGGGTTTTCTAAGTACCGGTTAATGCGACTGAGAATAGTGTCATAAGCCTCGGGATGTTGCGCGGCATAAGCCTTGACTTGGCGCCATTCGTGATCGTCCCAAAAGTGTTCGATGCGAACCAGGAGGTTGTCCAGACGTTTCGTGAGCGAATTCATCGGTTGTGCGTAATCTACCTGGCAAATCTCAGGCGGACATTGTTCGAGGAATTGGCGACAGCGCTCTTGTAATGCCAAGACTTGGTGCCTGGCTTGGGCGAAATCGCCCCCATTGGCTCCCATTTGCTCTACCTGCCGCGCCAGACCTTCAGCAGTTTTGTCATACTCCTGAAAAGTGCGCCAGCGTTTGAGCGGGAGGTGTTTCTGTTCCAAGAGAGCCCTTGCGTCGCTTTCATAACGTGATTGGGGGAACTGTTTGAAGAAGTCCTCGATTTTCTGCACGCACTCTTCGGCATGGCTGTCCAAAGTATATTTTTGAGCAAAAGCTTGAATGGACTGCCAAGCTTGCTCTTCCCTGATGTAATGGAGCCGTGCCTCCGCCCTTTGTAACCAGTCCTCAATTTCGGAGCGTCGAGGACTATCGGGCCAGCGTTGCAGGAACTGGCGATACCCGGCAATCAAATACGTTAGTTTTTCGTCGTTGTCCTTATAAGCCATGCGGTTTTGCAGAAGGTTAGTATAGTCATCTTCATGCCAAGCTTTTCGCCGGTTTACCAAATTTTCTTTCACTTCCGTAACACGTCCCAGCATGCGGGCGAGCGGATTTTTTGTCGCTAAGTAATCCCGGACTGCGGCTTCCTTTTCCTCGCGGCTTAGTTTTGGACTGGCAAGATGGTCTAGAGCTCGGCGATATTGGTAAGTATCTAAGGCGTAAGCAGCGGAGGAAATGAGGGCAAAAGAAACAGCAGCGAAAGCGCTCAGAACGATGGCCGATCTCCGCCAGGCGCGAGCGCGTAAGTGTCGGATGCGTTGCTGGAGCAAGGCGGCAATCGGGCC
>JANWVZ010000268.1 GCA_025056555.1 Gemmatales bacterium
AAACGGCCCATGTTGTTTGCGATAGTCCACAAGATTTCGGGCGAGGTGCTCATTGAGCCCCGCCACGTAGCGGAGCTGGGCAGCACTGGCCTGATTGACGTCCACCCCGACCCAGTTGACCACACTTTCCAGCGCGTGCCGCACGGTATCCTGAGCGCGGCGCATGCTGATGTCGTACCAGTTGAGGTGCCCCACCAGGCTCGGTATATCCACCTTGGTCAGTTCTGCCAGAAAATCCTGAAACCGCCGACCCAGGCTTACCGCCAGTCGCAAGCCCGCGTCGAGGTTGGGTAACTCCTCTTTCCCCAGGACACTTCCCGCGTACTGAGCCGCACCGAGATCCGGAATCATGCTGTATTGCACTTCGCCCAGACGCTGACCAATCAGTTCGATTACCAGCGATTCAACTTCGCGCGCATGGTTGTTGTTACCGATAACGATGACCTGTACGTCGAACCGCCGCACCAGGTCGCCAAGTTGCTCGACATCAGCCTTGAACTGGGCATCATGGCCCGATGTAGTAAGATTGGCGGCCGTCTCCCGATGCTGCGAGGCACCTTCGGGTGCCACGGACGTCTCACCCCCTGCCGGCGGCGAAGCCCCAGCTCCATCACCAGTTCCTTCAGTAGAAGTGGGCGTGGGTCCTCCCTCCGCGACCGGGACACTACTGGCGGTTTCGCGGTCCTGACGGCCATGTCCCCGACCGGTTTTATGACCTTCCAGAAGGTGCAGAATGCGACAGTCCAGAACGTTACCATTTTCGTCCAGAACCGCAATACGACACCCCGGCCGCAGGGCCGGGTCAATAGCCAGGACGCGATATCCCGACATGGGCCGCAGCAGTAACAAGCGCCGCAGATAGTCCCCCATGACCTTGGCGGCATATTCCTCGGCGCGCTGATAAAGCCGCCGCCGCAATTCACTCACCAACGCCGGAATCAGGTAACTGTCCATAGCCTCCGCCGCCGCACTGCGGATTAGCTCCAGATGTGCATGTTCCGTAATGGGAAACTCCGCAGATAATGCACTGCGTACTTTGTCGTGGTCGTACTCAATCTCCAGGCTCAGCGCGCGTTGGCGCTCGCCCCGCACCAGCGCCAGCAACTCATAGGCTTTGACCTTACGGACTGGGGCGCGAAAATGAAAAAAGTCGCGAAACTCCTGGCCCTCATTTTCCGAAAGCTCCGAGTTACGCCGCGCCACAACCACGGCAGTATCGCGGAGAGCTTTTCGACCCACTCGCCGCCACCGCCAGACTTGCGCCAACCGTTCTGCCAACAAATGGCGCACTCCTTCCAGCACCTCCTCGGGGCTGTTCAACCCGACGTCAGGATTGACGAACCGCGGAAGCAATTCCTGCAGGTGTTCCACGATGGGATCCGCTTTCCAGATCGCATCCGCCACCTTGCCCAGTCCCTGCAGATGCGCCTGGTCCGCGGGCGTTTCCTGGGGCTGTTTGAAGGGAAAAAACAGTTCCTCCAACTGCGGGGCGTCGTCGGCCCGCTCGATGCTTTCGCGCAACTCCTCGGTCAACCGCTCCTGGCCTTCGATGTGCTTGAGCACCGATTGTTTCCGTTCGTCCAGACGTTTTTGCTCCTCCAGATAACGCGCGATTTCTCGCAACGCCGTCTCGCTCAACCCGCCGACCCGCGTCCGTCCATAATACGCGAGATAGGCAACGTTATATCCCTGTTGCAGCCAGCGAATCGCTGCTCGCACCTGAATTTGCCGAACTCCCAAGTTGCCGGCTAAGCGCTTGGTGTTGATCCGCATGCTCCATCCACCTGTCTTCTGGGCTAACTCGTCGCCGTTCCCCTGCTTACCACCTCAGTTCCTACCATTGTATCCGCAGAGAACGCTACTGTAGAACACCTGCCCAGAGGGGTCAAGCCACTCTCCTGGCTCGAAAACGTTTTCTGCACTGCTGGAGAAAAACGACGGCATCTATAATAGTCTGCCCATGCAGCAGCGGTAAACCGCCCGCTCGCGGCAGGCACCACGGAGACCGCTATCCGCGACTCGCCTTCTGGAAATTGAAACGGCCCGCATCAGAGGCAACCGACCTCAGCCGAAACTGAGCGACCGTGTGTCGCCCGCTGCGTCGTGCAGGGCCCACCGCATCCAACTTCCCCCTGCCGGCTGAAAAGCGAAAAAAACACGCCAAGGACTACTTGCACGACCAGGCCGACATACACAGCAAAGCGGCGAAACGACAACGCGGATACGCTTTTTCGTGAGCCTCCGATCACCACCGGGACAACGGCCATCGCGGCTCTATGAAGCCCTGCCATCTTCGGTCGCCTGGCCGAATAGTCGGCAACTCAACAGCCACCACGCTAGCGTAGCTCAACGGCAGAGCAGCGGTTTTGTAAACCGCAGGTTGTGGGTTCGAGTCCCACCGCTAGCTTTTCCTGGTGCCTCGTCGCAAACGTTCTTTTGTTGCCTCAGGTTACGCAAACCATCACCGCGGTGCAAGCTGTAAGGCCACCCGGCCAGGGGCATCTGCATCCTTCTGACCGCGTTACCATCGGCATCTCCCCGCCCAGACGCTTCGATGCCCGAATCTCTCGCTCCATCTTGCCCGCATAACTGTTCATAACTCCGAACCTGCCAGCCTTCCGTCTTCCGTTATCAGAGCAGCCTCTTTAGAGTCCGGTGGAACTCCGTAGCGACGGCGTTTGCTGATAGAGCACGTCACGACGGTAACACGCATGGCACCAGATCAAATGTTCTGGCTGACTGAGCAGCGATCCGTTCAACGGTTACAAAAGCGCATACTGACTGGCCACCCCATCGCACTGCAACGCCGCAAATCCACCCCATAGACCTCGATAATCAGCCTGCACGGGATTGCCCCTGCTTCGTGCCCCGGCGCTATTCTCTGCCGCGCGTGTTATTCGTAGAACCAAGCCGGGTCGCATGGGATTAGCCGTGCTTCCTGCCCCAGGTGCTATAACCCAGCGAAACCAACTTGTACCCCCCCGCTATAACCCAGCGCACCCGCTTGTGACCCGCACTATAATGCAGCAAACCCAATTCGCGTCCCGCGCGGCAAACGCTTGGGCTGCCCTATAGCTGTTGTTAGGGATGCCGCCCGCGGACGAAAGAGTAAGCCCCAGCCGGTCATCGCGCGACAGGATGGTCAGCAGACGGAGACTTTG
>JANWVZ010000269.1 GCA_025056555.1 Gemmatales bacterium
TCCGGCAAATCACCAAGCATTATGCTAGAACATGCGGTGTCCGGCTTTCACACGGATGTTGTAATACAACGCGATTGTAAATGTGTATATCGAGAAAAGAATTCGGCTTGTTGAAGTGTTAGGTAAATCTTAGCGTCCCAAGCGACGACCCAGAATTGCCAAAAATTTGAACTAGTGCCCTTGACGAAATTTGGAAAACGCTCACAATGTATTCTTGAGTAAGTGTGCGGGTAAGTAACCACATTAGTCTGCGGGGGGAATTGCCATGCTGGTTCAAGTTCGGCGTAGGTGGGGATTCACACTGGTCGAGTTGCTGGTAGTCATCGCCATTATCGGATTGCTTTTGGCGCTACTACTGCCAGCGATTCAGCGTGTGCGTGAGTCGGCTAACGTAGTAAGGTGTAAGAACAATCTCAACCAATTGTTGCTGGCTACGCATCACTTCCATACAGACCGTTCCAGTTTGCCGGCTTATTTCGGCGTGCACCCCGGCGTAGGTGGTACAACGAACGTCAATAATAATCAACCTTTCGGCGGCTGGTTGGTTCACTTATTACCATACCTGGATCACCATAAGCTTTATGAGCACATCGAAACTGCAATTGGCTACTTCGGCACCAATCAAGGCACGCCGACGGGTTGTACAAATGTTTGTGTTCAGTGGACAACGCAACAGGTACAACAGCAACAATGCACGTGCGTTCAGTGGCAAACAACGACCTGTACAAGTTCAGGACAGAACTATAACGGCCACTATGCGCCGCCGACTACTTATCAATGCAACCAATGTGTGCAACAGCAATGCACCACTGTGACCGTTACTCAGAACGTTTGTTCCCAATATCAGAATCAGCCTAACTGTCCTTATGGAGGCACTGGCATTTGGTCTACGTTGGCGCGCACGACCGTGTTTGACAGTCTGCTGTGTCCTTCGGACCCCAGTGTGCACATATCGCCGGGACAAGGGCGAGGCCGCGTTTATACCAATCCCGGCTGGGGCAGCACGAATTATCTGGCCAATTGGCATGCATTCGCTCATAATCCGAACGTGCCGGTGTCGCTGAAGCCCCAGCCTGTGTTCAGTGGCACGAGTTTGCAGTATCGGCCACCTTTGAGCTTTTCTCACCTCACGGATGGCACGGCTCAGACTATTCTGTACGCGGAGGCGTATGCTTCCTGCGACACTTATGGGCGCATTGCTTTGTACTCCTGGCAGTACCACAACTTCGGCATCTCCTGGTTTTCCGAGCCTAACACTGAAATGTTTCAGGTACGACCTTCGCCGAGAGTTTTTGCACAATGCCCGTCGGGTATGGATTGCTGTAACAACTGGACTGTGCAGACTCCGCACAATGCTCTGAACGCGGTCATGGGGGACGGTTCTGTTCGCTCCTTCCGTGCAGGAATCGCTCACTCAGTTTGGTACAGTCTGATGGTGCCCTACGACGATCAGCCGGTCAATTTTTCTCAACTTCAATAACTTCATTGGCTAAAGAGTCGTATATTCCCCACTTTTGCGTAAACAAGCTACGTCGTGCCTGGAGGAAGAGTCGCATCACGCTGACTTCAACGCTGTTGGAAAGCGGGCGATGCCATGCTATTTTTGCGGGAGCCGAAGAACCCGATATGCCTTCAAAGGTATCCTTGTAGAGTGTTGAATATCTGTTTAGTAGCTCCTTTCTTCTTCCTCATTGGATGCAAGAAACCACCGCAGCAAGTCGAGGTATCCGGCCAACTTCTCGTTCAGGGAAAGCCGGCCGAGCTGGTTATGCTGAGCTTTTGCAGCGCCCAAACCGAGAAGCGTGTGCACTGTTACCATGCCGCCACCGATCCGGCCGGCCGATTTTCCCTGCGATGTCCGCCCGGGGAGTATAAGGTCACACTAATGCCCCTGCAAATGGCGGCATGGGAAGAGGGTTCGGCCGTAATATATCAGCCACAGACGGTATCCTCAGCACCTCCTGATGGCAGCAGTACGGAACAGCAGAAGCCTCCGCCCAAGTACCTCCTGAGCGGGCCGCCCATCCCAGACCATTATCGGGTCTATCAACAAACGCCTTTGAAGGTAACTGTCGGCGATCAAGGTTTAGTCAACTTGATACTCCAAGCCGATTAGTCAGTTCCCACCATTCTCAAGGCCGCGGTGGCTCATTCTATCTGGAATTGATAACTTCCGATGGTTGTCAGGCGCGATGGAAATGCTGAGTAAACGGGCGATTATCTACTAAAGTCAGGTTTCGGAAGGCACGCAACCTGATAGCAAAATCAAGGTTCCTGGCGGGGGGAAGCCGCGGACTTAACAACTTTCAAGCCGTGAAGAAAGCGAAGGATGATCTGGACGCTTTTGTTATATCGCTGGCATGATTGGATAAGGTTGTACGCTAGAAGCGACCACTACCTCAAGCAAGCCAGTGGCGGCAACGGGAGACGGCTTTACTCCACCAATGGCGCAACTCTCGACGCCGGATTTCTGCGAGTTGCGGTCGCCATACCTTGTCTTGCTGCCAGAGACTGCGCAGTTCGGCGAGGTCGCGCCAGAATCCCACTGCCAAGCCTGCCGCAAACGCCGCTCCTAGAACCGTCGTTTCAGTAACCGCAGGCCGCACTACGGGCACACCGAGCAAATCGGCTTGAAACTGCATCAAAAGTTCGTTTTTGACCATGCCACCATCCACACGCAGTTCCTGGAGTTGGAAGCCGGCATCGGTCTGCATGGCGTCGAGCACCTCCGCGGTTTGGAACGCTGTAGCTTCCAAGGCTGCGCGAGCCAGGTGCCCTTTATTGATAAACCGCGTCAGCCCTATGATCAGCCCGCGGGCCGTCATGTCCCAATAGGGGGCGAATAGCCCTGAAAACGCCGGTACAAAGTAAACTCCGCCGTTATCATCCACGGTTCGCGCCAGTTCTTCCACTTCCGCCGAAGTACGAATGATTCCCAGGTTATCACGGAGCCATTGTACCAGGGCACCGGCGATCGCCACGGAACCTTCCAGTGCATAAACGGGAGGCTGCCGGGCCAATTGATAGGCCAGCGTTGTCAGTAAACCATGGCGCGATGCCATAGGTCGCGGCCCGGTATTCAACAAGAGAAAGCAGCCCGTGCCGTATGTGTTCTTCGCTTCCCCCGCCTGAAAAGCCGTCTGACCGAACAAAGC
>JANWVZ010000026.1:0-26643 GCA_025056555.1 Gemmatales bacterium
CCTGGCGATTGGAACCACACTGCATTGACGGCAGCGCAACTCACGCTACAATCTTGCAGACTACACTATGGCCTCCAAAGTTAGTCGCACTTATCCGATAGACAGCAGCGTAAAGAAACTTAGCCAGGCAGGACGAGGCGTCTGTGAGCAGCCCGCTGGAGAAGTTTGAAGCTGATCGCGCGACGAAACTGAAGCGGATTGAAGCTCTGGGCTTAGATCCGTGGGGTAGCCGATTTGACGGCCATCAGCCTATCGCTTCAGTGCGAAGCCTGACTGTCAACGAGGGCGATCCTTTTCAGGTCGGACCTCGAGTGCGCGTGGCCGGACGAATTCGCACCATACGCCGCATGGGGCGGATCCTTTTTCTGGACCTGACCGATGCAAGCGGCAAGATTCAGATATTAGTCGGTCAAAAACAGGTGGACGACCGGACCTGGGCACTGTGCGACTGTTTAGACCTCGGCGACCTGCTCGGTGTGGATGGCCATTTCGGCGCCACGAAGACTGGTGAACTGACGATCTTCGCCACCCACCTCCATTTCCTCGCGAAATCACTTCTGCCTCACCCCGATAAGTGGGCAGGCATTGCCGATACTGAATTTGCCTTACGTCATCGTTACTTAGACCTGATTTATAATCCTGCTCTACGTGAGAGAGCGCTATGGCGGATTCGCCTGGTAGCTCATATCCGCGAGCACCTCAATCACCTGGGTTATGTCGAGGTGGAGACTCCTGTATTGCAAGCCATTGCAGGGGGAGCAGCGGCCCGTCCCTTCATTACCCATCATAACGCATTAGACATTGACTTATATCTTCGTATTGCTCTGGAGTTGCACTTGAAGCGATTATTAGTGGCAGGATTTGAAAAGATATATGAAATCGGCCGAGTTTTCCGCAACGAGGGGATCAGTCCGAAACATAATCCCGAGTTTACTATGTTGGAACTCTATCATGCCTATGGCGACTATGGCACTATGATGGAGTTGACAGAAGCCTTGATTCTCTCCTGCGTGGATCTGTTAGGCCGGGGCCGTCAACTGCAGTTGGGAGATAGTGTCATAGACTTCACACCACCCTGGAAACGGGTCAGTTACACCGAGCTATTTCGTCACTATCTGGGTGTGGACTGGCAGGATACTCAGGGCGTGTTCCAGGTTGCTCAACGCCATGGGATTGACATTGCGGGTAAGGAACGGGATGTTGTCGTACACTACTTATTCGAGGAAGTGATCGAGGATCAGTTACAGGGGCCCGTTTTTGTCTATGATTATCCAGCCTCCCTGTGCCCCCTGACCAAGCGGAAGCGGGACAACCCGGAAATCGCAGAACGGTTCGAGCTTTATATTCAAGGTATGGAATTGGCTAATGCCTATACGGAACTCAATGATCCAGTTACTCAGGAAGCGACCTTCCGTCGGCAATTAGCGGGTTTGCCGGAAGAAGAGTCCATGGCCCGTATGGACGAAGATTTTCTTCAGGCGTTGAAGTATGGTATGCCACCGGCCGGAGGATTAGGTATCGGGATAGATCGCTTAGTCATGGTGCTCACTGGAAGCCGTACCATTCGCGACGTCATTCTCTTTCCCTTACTGCGTCCGGAAAAACGCGCCTCCGAAAGAAGCATGTAGCGGGCCGTCATGGACAGATGGCTGACCGTCTGCCTTGATTTCCGAGGAGAAACAGGAGCGTGGGATGTATAAATGGTTGCTGGCGTGGCGTTATTTGCGAACGCGCTACCTGGCCTTAGCTAGTATTATCAGCGTTATGCTCGGAGTGGCGACGTTGATTGTGGTGAACAGCGTCATGGCGGGATTTGCCAGTAAACTGCGCGACCGTTTAAGAGGCCTGCTGTCAGATATTATTATCGAGCACCGTAGCGACAGCGGTTTCTGGGGCGTTGAACATAAGGTGCAACAGGTTTATGAAATCCTTGGGGACTGTGTCGAGGCGGTATCACCGGCGATCGAGACTTTCGGCATATTGCAGTATAGTTACCCCCACAGTCGGGAGGTAATCAGTCGCCCGGTGCTGGTAATAGGCATAGAACCAGGCAGCCGAGCCCGTGCAGGCCAATTTGCGCAGTACCTGTATCGTGCGGAAAATCGAATTCAGCCGGAGCGCTGTTTTGAAGTGCGCGGTGATATCGCTTTACGATTCGGCCGGGTTATGGAATATTGGCGGCTGCTGCAGGAAAGACGTCGTGGAGTGAAGCCAGGGTTTCCTTTATCGCCCCTGGAACCGAACTTCGATTCAAGGCTGGGAAGGAATCCTGGTGAGCTCTCTTCGGAACACGAATTGCCGACTCCAGAACCTCCGCAGCTTCCCCCCGAGTTGCGCGAACCGGCAGGCATTATCCTGGGATACAGCATAGCCACCTATCGTCGGCCTGACGCTCATGTCAGCGATGCCGAGAAAGACATATTCCTTCTTCGTCCCGGAGACCGCGTGACGCTGATGTTGCTGACGGCTTTCGATCTGCCTGGGCATGATGGCACCCAGGGCCTGCCGCGACCTATGGAAGATACCTTCGCAATTACAGACTTGTTCAGATCGGAAATGAGTGAGTATGACGCCCGATTAGTTTTCATTCATCTGCGCGACATGCAACGGTTGCGAGGCATGACAAACCGCGCGAAGAGTCTTTACGTGAAATTGCGGGATTATGAACGGGATGCGCATGAAGCGATACGGCTACTCAGCACGAGCGAGGCGTTTCCCCCGCACAGTTTCCTGGTGCAAACCTGGGAGGAGCGCCAAGGCTCCTTGTTAGCGGCCATAGCTATCGAGCGGGGTATTCTCAACGTCTTATTATTCCTGATCATAGCGGTGGCCGGCTTTGGTATCCTGGCGATTTTCTACACCATTGTCGTCGAGAAAACGCGCGACATCGGCATCCTCAAAGCCCTGGGCGCATCGCACGGTGGTATCTGTGGTTTGTTTCTGGGCTACGGTTTGTTCTTAGGGCTGGTAGGTGCAGGACTGGGCACTGCTTGTGGTATCGGCATTACCGTTTACATTAACGAGATCGAGCAACTCCTGGCGAAGTGGACGGGTCAGGAGGTGTTTAACCGCAGCGTCTATTACTTCGACCAGATTCCGACAGATCTGCAATTGGGCATGGTGTTGTCGGTAAATGCCGGCGCGATTCTGATTGCGGTGTTAGCCAGCGTGTATCCGGCATTGCGAGCTGCCTTGCTCCATCCTGCCCGCGCTGTGCGCTGGGAATAACTCAGGTGCTCTCCGATGAGTAACAATGATCAAGTAGCCTCCCGGCCATGGATCGAAGCGCGCGACCTCTACAAAAGTTATCGCAAGGGGCGGCATGAAATTGCAGTGTTACGGGGAGTGAACCTGGCGGTGGCTCGGGGGGAGTTTGTCGCCATCGTCGGGGCATCCGGCTCAGGCAAGAGTACTTTATTGCACGTCCTCGGGACGCTGGATGACCCCGACCGGGGTGAAATATGGTTTGGTGGTCGGCGGATAGACCGCCTCTCGACGCGAGACAAAGATCGTCTGAGAAATCAGGAAATCGGGTTTGTCTTTCAGTTCTATCATCTCCTGCCGGAGTTATGCCTGCTGGAAAATGTGCTGATGCCTGTAATGATTCGGACCTGGACGATGGGTTGGTGGTTGCGGCGATGGGGCGCGCGGCAACAAGCATGGCAGTGGCTAAAGCGCTTGGGTTTGACGGATCGTGCGCGGAGCCGACCGAAAGAACTGAGCGGGGGAGAAATGCAACGAGCTGCCATTGCCCGAGCGCTCATCAACCATCCCAAGCTATTGCTGGCGGACGAGCCGACAGGCAATCTCGATGCCCAATCCGCCCAGGATATAGCCGAACTGTTGCGCGACTTGAATCGTCAGGAAGGGCTGACTATCATCATGGTAACACATAACTGGGAACTGGCGCAGCGTGCAGATCGTGTGCTGCGCCTGGCGGAGGGAAAACTTATCCCCTTGCTGAGCAACGGGACTTTCCCCGAGTAACGATATCGGGAGAGCAGGCGCGATGAAGGTGTATATCAGCGGCAAGTTTTATGATAAGGCGGAAGCGAAAATCAGTGTTTACGATCACGGCCTGCTTTACGGCGATGGTGTGTTTGAGGGGATTCGCTCTTATGGGGGAAAGATTTTTCGCCTGCAGCAGCATCTGAATCGGCTCTATGATTCGGCCAAGGCCATCAAGCTCGAAATTCCATTGACTCAACAAGAGTTAGCTCAGGCGATTCGGCAAACGTTGGAGCTGAACGGACTGAAAGATGCTTATATCCGCGTTGTGGTAACTCGGGGCGCGGGTTCGTTGGGCCTGGATCCGCGAAAAACCAGTGATCCACAGGTCATCGTTATCACGGACCATATTCAACTTTATCCACCCGAATTGTATGAAAACGGTCTGGAAATTGTAACAGTCAGTACGATCCGCAATCATCCCAACGCTCTGAATCCGCGGATCAAGTCGCTGAATTACCTGAATAACATCCTGGCAAAAATCGAGGCTATCCAGGCAGGTTGTCTGGAAGCCCTGATGCTGAATCACAAAGGTGAAGTGGCCGAGTGTACCGGGGACAATATTTTCGTAGTGACCCGAGGTATACTGCGGACCCCACCGTTGGATGCGGGGATCCTCGAGGGTATTACCCGTAACGCTGTGCTCGAGCTGGCCCAGCGCGAGGCCATTCCAGTGCGTGAAGAGGCCCTGACTCGCCACGACGTGTTTAGTGCAGAGGAGTGTTTTCTGACTGGAACCGCCGCGGAGATCATTCCTGTAGTCAAGTGCGATGGTCGGGTTATTGGAACTGGTAAACCCGGACCTGTAACCAAGCGGCTACGTGAGCGATTCTTCGCCCTGGTGCATGAAGAAGGCTAAGCCACCACCTCACCAGATTGTCCAGAAGCGCCATCCTGACCGGCGCTGTTGAGTAGAATCCCCCTCCGCGGAACTGTCAGCAATTTCCAGTGGGGTAGTGTTTCAGCAATGGTCTTATGAATAGCTCACTGCCCGCAGAGACCGCGTTTGTACAAGCAACGCCAGGCCAAGTCCCGCGGCTCTAAGCTCGAGGCCGCGGACAGAACAATCCAAGAATCCGCAGGAAGGCATCATCGCTGGCACGGGCCAGGTTGGTTATGCCGTGTTTACAGGCTCATCGCGCCAACAGACCCATCGGATGACACTCAGGCGGTGAGCGATGCTGGGAAAGTGGGCGTCTATCAGGCCAAGTTCGGCAAGGCGTTGCCAATCGTGGCAAGGTGGGTGGCAGGACTTCAACAAGACTAATTCCGCCGCTCGCCAACGCCAGGCCAATTGGGCTGCAATACTGTCGCTGGTGACCTGCCAACCGACGGGCAGCGCATCCGCAAGGTCTGAATCGTGCCGACAGAAAGTTACGGGGTCAAGAACCGGCTGCCCATGATTGCGCCAGGCCCGCTGGCATGTGGTGAAATCGCTGACGAGCACGGCTTGCGGCAACATAGCCGTGAGCCAACGAGCATTCCACCGCATCATCTCAATCGCCAGTTCGTGGGTCAACGCGCAGGGTAAGCCATGCAGGGCGTCCATGTGGCGAAGCCAATCAACCAGCCCGCCACCGCCGACGACCAACACACTCGGCCGCGCCATGCTGTTGAGCCAGTGGGCCAGTTTACTAACCAGACCGGGCAAGTCCAACAAACTTCCGCCCAACTTCACCACAGCCCATTCCGCGATGGGGTCAGCGGCATGTGTGTCGAGCATGATCAGTGAGATGTTGGGCTGAATGGTTCGTGGCGCAGCCCATGCTCCACTTCATGGTGATCTGCGAGTGATTCAAGATGGTGGCTGCCTTCGGCAGGGGCCGACGATACTGCCGGCTCAAAGGAGACCGCCAGCGGATGCCAAGCAAACACAGTTTGAACCCAGCCACAAAGCAAAACGCTGGTAAGCAAAGCTGAGGTCAGGGCGATCGGCGCAAACCGCCCTAGTTCCTTATCGCCCGGTATAGGGACGCCGAGTAACCAGGTTATGTAGCTGATCAAAGCCAAGCCTAACAGCAACGGTACCCAAGCCCCTTGACGCAAAGCCGGCCATAATCGCCGCCAATCGACCAGCCACAACCACCAGGCTAACCACCCAACCACCAGCGCATAGCGAAACGTCAATGCCGCCAGTACCACCACGAGCCGCGCTAAATTCCAAGCCAGTTCCAGAAGTATTTGCAGCAGTTCGGTCATGATCCTCCCTCGTGCCTTGACGGGATTTGCCGAGTATGATAGAAACGGCCCAGTCAGTTGCAAGGAGTCGGGTCGTCGGCAGGAAGACCGAGACTGGCCCCGCAGATGCTTGTGAAGACGATGCTGGTCGGGGTTATTAGTGACACTCATGGAAATCAGGTGGCAGTAGCGGCAGCGCTACGTTTGTTGCAGGCGCGACAGCCAGAATGTGTCATTCATTGTGGCGATATAGATGATGTTTCGACCATGCAGCTGTTCAGAGGCATCCAGTTACATTTGGTCTTGGGCAACTGCGATCCGCCGGAGAATCGGCTCCATGACGTGGCCCGGCAGCTGGGTTTCCATTATCACGGCCGGGTGGGACGACTGGAATTGGGCGGCAACCGATTGGTTTTTCTGCATGGCGATGATCGGCAGCGTCTGGATTACGTCATTCGCAGCGGCGCTTACGACATTGTATTGCACGGTCATACCCACCAACGCCGATGTGTGCTCTTGGGTTCCACTTGGGTGGTTAATCCGGGCGCGCTGGTACGCGTTGCACAGCCCACGATTGCGCTAATTCACCTACCGAGTCGGCGGGTGGAGTTCCTTGAAGTAGCCGTTTCGTGAGCGAGACTGTGCGGTGCGACTTGATGGGGAAAAATAGTCGCTGGTCAAAACTTGTGAGAATGAAGGGTTCGTGTAAACGATGGCCACTTTCCCATACGTCAAGAACGCCCCGCTCATCGGATCGGCCTAAACCCAAGACAGCTGCCTCTCTGGCAACTACTAAGGCTTCTGACTTCGGAGGAATGGTACGCTATGGTGTGAGTGAGGAAGACGGTTGGCAAAACGGTACCGCCACGCCTTTGGTAATACACATAAGCAACCGTTCCTTCGGTTTCTTCGCTCCAAGCGGTTCCTTCGCACCAGCCTCGGCCTACGGTGAAAGCAAACCGCTTGAAACACGGCTGCCTTTCTTGCTAGAATATTGGGGAACGAGCAAGGTGTTGGCGCTTTCTCATGGGCTGGCTGGTCGCGGCAACCCCCGCTGAGGACACGGAAAGGGGCAGGAGCGACACATGAGTATCTTCAGTCGCATTCTGGCATTGTTGAATCTCATCGCCGTCATTGTAACCTTGTTTTTCCTCAGCCAGGTGTATGTAGCACGGCTCTCGTGGCAAAGAGCGCTCAGAAACCTGGAGGAACAACGTGACGGCGTGGCTACGGATGTCCTTAGAGAACTAGTGAAAAACAATTTTCCCGATCAGGTAAACGAACTGGATAAAAATCCGCCCCAATCACAAGAAGCGCTGCGGAAAGAATTGCTCCTGATCATTTTCCCCCCCGACAAACCAGAGCTATTGGCCGACGCTCATCAGACCCAGTCCCTGCTGCACCAATATGGCTTGAGTTACGACGACTTGCGTTTAGTCAGCCAACAGCACCTCAGCCGCGTTCGGAATGAGCTCAGGATCGAAGAACAAAACTTGAGGATTCGTCGCCGCGAGCTGGAAATCCGCCGTCGGCGTCTCGAAGACGACATTCGATTGGCTAATGAGAGACTGATAGCACTGAATGCTCAGGTCCAGATCGAACAAGACCAGCATGCAAAGATTGCGGCTTTGATTAGTGAACGCCGTAAAGACGTTGTCTTCTGGACGGCGCGTCTGGCGGAGGCGTTTGCCGCCTGGCAAGTAACTGAGGCACTTCTGGAAGATATGCGAACTGACCAGAAGCAGTTGGAGGCGCGCCGGGATAAATTGCTCCAGGATTGCCTCGATCTGGAGCGTCGCATTGCTGATATGGAAAAGCTTGCTCAGGGGAGATAGTCGCCATGACTTGGTTAGGCAAAAGCCTGGCAGTGATCAACACCATCAGTAGTTTGTGTTTGCTCGGAGCAATCACCTGGATGATCCTGGAGAGCCGAAAGTTTCGCGATGATTTTCAGCGGTTGGAGGACCAGGTAAAAGCGCAAAAGGGTCGGTGGGATGACGCGCGTACTATTCTGGCAGCTGAGCTGAAAGAGAAGGCAGACGGCAATCGCCAATTTGTCTGGGAGGTGCGGGGTGATGGCAAGACAATTATTCCGCAGGAAACTATAACAGTTCGCGAAGCACGACGCCGTGTTCAGGAACTCGAACACGGAGGGCCGGGCAAACCATCATTGGCGGACCTCGGTAAGAAGCTGGACGCCCTTCATCTAGAGGGGGCAAAACTCCGCGACGACTTGGATACCGCTCAGCAGGAGACCCGTCGTTTGGGAGATGACCTGGCCAAGGTATCTGCACAGGCGCGTGCCATTCTGCCCGCTCCCGACCGCCCCAGTCCCGTCGAGGAAATGTATATGAAACGTCAGGAGGCAGAGGCAGAAATAAAAAGGCTCGAATTCCCGTTGAACAGTGTTCGCCGAGACGTTGCTTTATTGACCTCTCGGCAGGCTCAATTAGCCCAACGAGAACGAGAATTGCTTGACTTAGGTCGTGTGCCTCCATTCAAACCACCTCCAGGACCTCAGCAGCCACCGCGGTGAGTCGTGCTACGGTTTGCTTTCGCCAATAGCAATTGCCTCTTGGGATAAAACTGCGGGCATCAGCCAAATGCTTATTCGATGGCATGCGACCTGGTAGCCGCTTGATTTTCTTATTGTGGGACAATTTTCCTCAGGGCAAAGTGCTATGCGGAAGTTTGTTGAGGATATCCAGAAGGTGCCTGTGAATGCCAGGCGAGTTTGTTCTACAACTTCCGGGTTCCATTACCTGCTTGGGATATGTGACATGGTATGTCGGCAGACATGCAGCGATTTCGTCGATCTCTCAATTTACAGACATGCTCCACATAAACCATCCAGGCACGGTCGTCGGGATTAAAGGGGTGTAGGCGAAGCCTGTGGAGAGCGGCAACAACTAGACCAGGCATCGGCAGAGGGAGTTACCTGCAAAGAAAGATGGTTTTCGTCCTTGACAGCGGCAATCATCTGGGCTACATGCTCCACAAACTTGTCCAACAGACCTGGTCGGAGTTCTACGATAATTTCCGCTAGCTCGCGGAGGATACGCGCATGGCGAGGTGCTCGATTCCTCATCTATTGCGTCTGACCTTCCTTGGGCTGATCGCGGTGCTTATTCTGGTAGCCGCGGGGGCAGGCCAGCCGCTACCGCAGGACTTACCTCGACCACCGAATGTGCGAGGTATTCCAGACCGCAAAGCCGGCGAAGATCCGCCCGATCGACCAGACTTGTACACCTTGGATTTCTCGTTCAAGCCGCCGCGGACTATTGAAGTGGACCTTCAGGGCCGAGGTCGCCGCATCGTCTGGTATCTGTGGTACCAGGTCTCAAATGACACCGGCGACGTGCGCGAATTTCGGCCACGGTTTCGGTGGGTCGTAATAACGCCAGGGCGTGAAGGGGCCTACCAGGACGAAGTCCTGCCCAGAGCTGTGGAAAAAATTCGCAGTGTGGAAGACCCTCTGGGAGTCTATCCGCTCTATAATTCTGCTTCCATTACGGCAGTGAAAATCCCCCACGTTCAGCAGTTCGATCCGCAGGGTCGGCGTATCGCTTTTCCGGAGTACGTAACCGCCGTCGCTACGTGGATCGTGGCCACCCCCGAAGAAGTAAAGACCAGGAGCCGACAACCCAACTACGTGAATAACTATGTGCCCCCTGATGTAACGGATTTTTACATTTATGTGTATGGGTTATCCAACGGCTTTGTGATGATTGACAGTCCGGAGGGGAAACCGATTACAAAGGAAAAGGTGCTGCGGCTCAAGTTCAAACGGCGTGGCGATGAGTTTCGTCAACACACGGACCAGATTCAGTACCTGGGGTATGATTGGATCTACACTTCTCCGGACATACAGATTCCCCCCACCAAGCCTCCTGGACAAGAAGCCCCAGCCCCTTAGAATAAAGTGCCCCTTTGGATGCGGGACTAGCCGCTTAGCCAAAGGTGCCATGCGTTGGCTTGTCCCAACGTGATGAGACCCCCAAGGCTCAGTATCATTGGCCAACCTTGTTGCGAAGGAAGAGATTCCATGGCACACAAGAAAGGACAGGGCTCGACACGAAACGGAAGAGATTCGCACAGCAAACGTCTGGGCGTTAAAGTCTTTGGCGGACAATTTGTTCGCGCGGGTGGCATCCTGGTGCGCCAGCGCGGCAGTAAATTTCTCCCCGGTCTCTACGTAGGCCAGGGACGCGACGACACCCTGTTCGCCCTGGTAGATGGTATTGTCCAGTTCGAGCAAAACGGCCGACGTATTCGCGTGATTCCTGTGAATCCAACGGCCGACTCCCAAACGTCTGCGTCGGCTACTGTGCAAACTTGACCAATACCGAGTGGTTTCGTAAAGTATCGCGTCCTGGGAATTATGAAAACTTGCAACCGCAATCTTCTGGAACATTCGACTCTGAGGGATTATGTTTCGACAATCTTCTTACCTGGCCAAACCTGGTGAAGTTGAACGTCGCTGGTACCTGATTGACGCAAGCAATCAGGTTGTGGGGCGGCTCGCGGTGGTGATTGCCCGCATTCTCATGGGCAAATACAAGCCCGAGTTCACGCCCCATACTGACACCGGCGACTTCGTAGTCGTAGTCAACTCCGAGAAGGTTCGCTTTACGGGGAAAAAGTGGGACCAGGTCTATTATGAATGGTTCAGCGGCTATCCCGGCGGACGCAAGGTGCGTACTGCCAGGGAAATGCTCCAACGCAATCCCACAAAGATTCTTCGTGAAGCCGTGCGGCGCATGCTGCCAAAGAACAAACTTGGTCGCCGTATGCTCCTCAAGCTCAAAATCTATACCGGGCCTCAGCATCCGCATCAGGCCCAGCAGCCGATTCCTTTGACCATTCAAGAGCGAACATGGGCGCCGCCTTTACCTCAGCGATCCGGTTTCGGCGTGCCGGAGGCCTGATGGAATCCTCACAATAATAGGCACCTGAGCACGAGCTATGAGCACAACGACAGCACCAACTTATTGGTGGGGAACTGGACGACGTAAGACCGCCGTAGCGCGTGTTCGCCTGTGTCCAGGCACAGGCAAGATCGAAATCAACGGCCGATCGCTTGAAAACTACTTTACCGAATTACGTGACCGTAAATTGGTTACTCTTCCCTTGGAAATAGCCGAGCAGGTTGGCAAACTTGACGTGTATGTCAACGTGTCCGGTGGCGGGTTTGCCGGACAGGCGGGAGCGATTTGCCACGGCGTGGCCCGTGCTCTGAAGGAATTGTTCAGCGGCCAAGCTCCCCCGGACGCAGCGTCGCCAAGTGCCCCGAGCGTGCATCCGATTGTTCATAAGCTGCGGGAAGCCGGCTTACTCACCCGCGATGCCCGACGTAAAGAACGGAAAAAATACGGCCGTCGCGGCGCACGGCGTGGCTTCCAGTTCTCGAAACGCTAATTACCCCTTGATCACGCCAATCGGGCGCATCCTCGCGACTTTCTTGGACAGCCCGGCTTTGTGGACTACTTCGACGACTAAGTCCACATCTTTATAGGCTGCCGGCTGTTCTTCGGCCAATCCCTTCCAACTCCGTGCTCGAGCCACCACTCCGCGCTGCTCTAGCTCTTTCTCAATGCTCCGCCCTCGCGCATCCTGAACGGCAGCAGTGCGACTCATCGCCCGACCTGCACCGTGGCATGTCGTTCCGAAGGATTTAGCCATGCTGTCCTGTTGCCCGACCAGGACCCAGCTGGCTCGCCCCATATCTCCGGGAATAAGCACTGGCTGGCCAATTTGACGATATTTCTCCGGAATCTCAGGGTGCCCCGGTGGAAACGCTCGCGTCGCCCCTTTGCGATGAACCCAAACCCACTTTTTTCTTCCATCAATCTCGTGCTCTTCGAATTTGGCAATGTTATGGGCTACGTCATAGACGACTTGCATCTGCAGGTCTTGCCAGGATTTGCCAAATACGGTTTCAAACACTTCTCGTGCTTGCCAGGTCAACAACTGCCGATTGCACCACGCGAAGTTAGCCGCCGCCCTCATCGCCCCCAGGTAATGCTGCCCCTCCGGACTCTGTACCGGGGCACACAATAATTGACGATCGGGCAAGTAAATCCCATACTTCTCCGGCACGTTGCGCAAGGCATGCAAGGCATCGTCGCAAACCTGATAACCCAAACCTCGCGAGCCGGAATGAATCATCACACACACTTGTCCAGCAAACAGCCCCATTACCTGCGCTGCCTCCTGATCAAAGACGGCATCCACGACCTGGACTTCCAGGAAATGATTACCTGAGCCGAGCGTGCCACATTGCTCCGCTCCGCGGTCTAAGGCACGATCACTGACGTTTTCCGGCTTGGCACCTTCCAAACGTCCTTGGGCTTCCGTGTGTTCAATGTCCTCCTCGGTACAAAGTCCACGCTTCACCAGATAACGTGGGCCTTCTGCCATCAGGTGCCGCAGTTCCTTCCGGTCGAAGTGGTATTTTCCCGTGCGTCCGACACCGGTCGGTATCTGTCGAAACAGTTCATTCACTAATTCTTTCAGTTTCGGACGCACTTGCTCCTCTGTAAGCCTGGTACGCACTAACCGCACACCGCAATTAATGTCATAACCCACACCGCCCGGCGAAATTACACCACCTTCGTCTGGATCGGTCGCACACACCCCACCGATACAGAACCCATATCCCCAGTGAATGTCCGGCATGGCTAAACTGGCTACCTGTATCCCCGGCAAGAACGCAACATTAGCCACTTGCTCCGGGGCTTGATCATTGCGGATCATCTCGATCAGAGTTTCATCAGCAAAAATTATCCCATCTACCCGCATCCCGGATTTATAGCTTTTTGGAATGCGATAACGGGTTTCGTCTATGCGCTCCAGCGGTCCAGTATATGCCTGAGTCATCGTTGCTCCTCCTGCGCCAAAGCTACCTTCTGGAATTCCTTTTCTATCATAACCATGCAATGAGTTATTATATCCTTCATTGATGTTTGGGGAAACGTTTGCAACTTTTCTCGCATGCCGAACACTGATGGCGGTTCTATATGCCGAAGGTGAGCACGCTCTAATGAGCACCGTATAAAGCTTGCAACAATTCAGAAATAAGCACCTGGGCTATATATCTACAATAACTTCCGCTAACCAGCCCTCGGCAGTTTCCTCAACTTTCAGACCGTGATAGGTAATGGCCTTGACTTCATGATCAAGTAAGTGGCGCTGGCGGTCCAGCTTTTCTCCGCGCACCTCCGCTAACAGGTGCCAGCAAACCTGATCCTCAACCGACCTCGCCCCAACCGTAGGGGTCCTGACCAATGGCTCAGCCTCCTGATCACTCGCCCTGCGCCTCGGCATAGTGATGCATACCTGAAAATCGCTCAAGATCAGGTGATGGGCATCAAAGAGATAGAGAAGCTGGTTCAACCAGTCAAAGAAAAGATACTCTAAATGCTGGTTCTCAAGTTCCAAACAGCGAGCCTCTTGCTTACTCACCGCATCCAGGTTCTCCACGATCACGCTGAACAAGGCTCGCCCAGCCTCCTGGAATAAAGTTGCCAGGTCTTTCGCTCGAATACGTAATCCCAAGTCCGCAGTGTGCTCAAAGACTTCATACATGACTATCGTCACCTACAAAATGCCTGTCCCTATGTAGTGCAGTCCAAGAACACTTAGTCCTAATATTGCGAGGATTGTCCAGGAAGGTAACCACAACCAGCGCGGCCAAAAGTGTCCCCGTTCAGCACGTTGCTCCAGTTTTTCCAGATAAGCGATGCGCCGGGTAATACTGCCATGCCGCCAACTCCATTGCCGTCTGGATAAACCATTGACATCTGCTACCTTCTCTAGTGCCCTGATAAAGGTTCGAATACCCTCTGGCGTTAGTGCTTTGGTTTGTCTCTTTTTCATCTCTAAGTCTTCCGGTACACTGATGGGCTCAGTGATAGTGGAAGCTGCTAAACATCCATACACATCCGCTTCGCGCTCACATTGTCGGGAAACGTATCCGAAGACTAGCCAAACGTAAGACCACAACACCGCCGCACCGCCCGCGAATTCCACCCACTGCATCCAGTCCGGCAGTTGTGATGGCAGGCGAAATAACACGGCCAGGAAGTATTGCTCCTGTCCTGGCCAACGCCACGTCAGCAGTTGTACGCCTGAGGTTACGGCCAGGATACACAACCCTATATATAAGGGTAGATGTCCTCGGCGAATATGTCCGATCTCATGACCTAACACGGCCACCAACTCCGCCGGGCTTAGTGCGTTCAACAATCCATCGCTAAATACTATATATCGCGGCCAAGGTAAGATACCTGTTACTAATGCATTGGCGATATTTTGCTGAGTATGCCAGACACGGAAATCAGTGTAACGAAAACCGAGCCGCTTAGCCGTCTCTGATAATAATTGCCGCAATTCTCCAGGCGGCAAAGGCTCCGTATCCCAAAGTCGTACCAGAATCCACGGTAGGAAGACCAGTACCGTAATAACGGCCAAAATACTTATGGCCAACGAATATTCAACGGACTTGTCATTCCCTGGCGAAGCTTTCAATTCGATCATTAGGCCTAATTCCTGCATGGCTACATATAACAACAGCGGTGCGAACAACAGGGCCGCATGAGTTCGCATCTGAAAAAATACATAACCGCTGCGGGTCCAAAAGGGCGCGGAACCGGAATGTCCCAGGTGATAATGCAGAGTCTTTTCCGCAGGATATATCCCCCACCACAACGCGACTAAGCTAAATACTAAAGGACTCATGGCCAGCAACTCATCAATCACTATCCAGTCTCCCAATCCCCAGCTCTGCCGAAGGGTGTTATTCCAATTGAACACAGCTAAGCTTAGTAACTGAGCAGCTACGGTACCGATGTAAAATAGTCCGCGGATGAGCCGATACCACCACAACGATGGTGCCATGCCACGCCGACTCCAAAGCTGAGGAAAGAATACTCCTGCGGACCAAATGAGAATCCCAAGGCTCAAGACGCTGCCCCAGGTTCCGGTAACCGACCAAACAGGGTCTTTCACCAGACCGCTCGGCAGGTCGGGCAGTACGCTGACAAAAATCGCTAAGAGTATGAGAAATTGCATCCCCTGCAACCTCGCATGTCGTTCGTGCTCATTGTGTTATTTTATATTTCGAGGTGTTGGCTCACTGTATCATCCTTTTTTGCATTCACCAATATTTTCCTCAATCCCGCTCTAGAATTCCACCCACGCGGGTAGCTGCAACAAAGAGCACCTGCGGAGCGGGTACCACCCGGTTGCTGCCAAGTTTGCATTCAATATTCCTAATTGGGGAGGTGCTCGACATGAGCTTGGGCGCTAGATAAATTGGGATTACGAATATGGCCGTCATAATTCGGCACATGAATCCCGGCGATGTTGCCTGGGGCATGTCGCTCAAGGACCAAGCAGGTTGGAACCAAACCCGTCAGGATTGGGAGAGATTTCTTGCTCTTGAGCCCGAAGGTTGTTTTGTGGCAGAATATCAAGGTCAGCGCGCGGGCACGACTGTAGCCCTATGTTTTGGTCAGGTAGCCTGGCTGGCGATGGTGTTAGTGGATCACGCCCTGCGGCGACGCGGCATCGGCCGGGCCTTAGTCGCCCATGCCTTGCAATACTTGGAAAGCCGCCAGGTTCTCACGGTTCGCTTAGATGCCACCAGTTTAGGCCGGCCTCTCTATGAGCAGTTTGGTTTCCAGATAGAATATAGTCTCACGCGCTTCACCGGTGTACCTGTTTTCGTAGAATGTTCATCGCACATAAGTATGCGGCCAGCCGATGCGAAGGATTTTTCTGAGGTGTGTACCTTAGATGCGACAGTTACTCACACCGATCGCCGGCGTTTGTTAGCCGCCTGGTGGTCTGATAAGCAGGTTATCAAGTATGTTACTGATGGAAATAATCAGGTATCGGCCTATGCTATGATACGACCAGGAAGCCGTGCTTCTATGGTGGGTCCAATCCTGGCCAATCCGGACATAGGGCTAGCGGTCTTCTCAAAGGTTCTCGTAGCTTGCGCCACAAGGCCGATCTATCTGGATCTCCCCGACTTTCAGCCTGTGGCCCAGCATTGCGCAGAAAGGGTCGGCTTAAGGGCGGAGCGATCTTTCTTTCGCATGTGGCTCGGCCAAAAGCCGTGTGAGTTGCGCCATTACCTTTGGGCATCCTCAGGGCCGGAGTGTGGCTAGTAGTTGGTGAAGGTTTCCAATAGGTAATTACTTGGTCGCCAACTTAGCAATCTGGACTAAACTCCGCGTGGTTCTTGGCTGACTTTCAAGTGCGCATTAAGATACAGTATCTCTATTTCCCTCGGACGTCGGTATAACGCTTAGACATATCTCGATGCCATCACGGAGCAGTGCTTCTGGATTATAGCGGAGGCCGAGGCCCCGTCGAGACTAAGGTCGGACTGGTGGAGTATAAGTATAGCCCTCGGGGCCCCAGACCGTAGGCAGACCAAGAGGCAGGCCTGCTTGCCACCAGAGCATGAGTAAGATCGTCCAGGTGATCAAAAAACTGAGAGAAAAGGGCAGCATGAGAGAAATCAGCGTGCCTACACCAATATCCTTGGCATAGCGTTGCGCATAAGCCACAATGAGGGGGAAATATGGTAGCAGTGGCGTAATGATATTAGTGCTGGAGTCACCGATGCGATAAGCGGCCTGGGTCAACTCAGGGGCCACGCCCAATTGCATGAGCATGGGTACGAAAATCGGACTCAGGATCGCCCACTTCGCGGACGCTGAACCGATGAGCAGGTTTACCAGTGTACTTAGTGCAATAATTCCGACGATGGTTAAGTGGTTAGGTAGTCCCAGTTGGGTCAAGAACTGTGCGCCCGAGATGGCTAACAGCGCTCCCAAATTAGATTGAGCAAAAGCATAGGTGAATTGTGCGGCAAAGAAGGCAAGCACTAAATAGTAGCCCATAGTCTGCATGGACTTAGTCATCGCTTGAATGATATCACGGTGCGACTTTACTGTACCGGAAACCACCCCGTACACGATACCAGGCACTAGAAAGAAAAGAAAAATCAGAGGAACAATGGCTTTCATCAAGGGGGCATCGTGATCGGAAAATGACCCCCGGGGAGATGCCAGAGGCGACTTTTCAGGTAAGACACATGCCAGGAGTAAAGCCAGTGCCCCTGCTATAATGGTCAGCAGACCGACACTTAGGGCTGCTATTTCCCGTGGGCGTAAGGCACCTAAGGTGGGATTGTCGTTTGCGTCGAATTGAGTGGCGACATTTCGTAAGCGAGGTTCGATTACTCGGTCGGTCAGATACCAACCCACTAAGACAATTAGTAAAGACGACGCCGACATAAACCAATAGTTGCACAGGGGGTTCACTTGTCGGTCCGGTTCTATTATCTGGGCGGCGGACTGGGTGAAGCCTTGAAGTAAAGGGTCCAGGCCGGAAGGAAGGAAATTTGCACTAAACCCGCCAGATACTCCAGCAAAGGCGCAGACGATGCCGGCGAGGGGGTGCCGTCCGGCGGCAGCAAAAATCATACCCCCTAAGGGAATAACCAGCACATAACCTGTATCCCCTGCGGAGTGACTCATGATCGCGACAATCAGTAACATCGGAGTAAGCAAGCGTTGTGGAGTAATACTAAGTAATGCTTTGATCAATGCGTTAATAAAGCCAGTATGCTCGGCAACGCCGACACCTAACAACGCTACCAGCACCAGGCCAAGAGGCGGAAACCGCACGAAAGTGTCCACCAGGTTTACTAGAAAACTGGTCAGTGCTGTGCCGGATAACTGATTCCGAATTTCGATAGGCTTTCCTGTTCTGGGGTCTTCGTACTCAGGGAAGTGAACTGGTGCGAGCAGAGCCGAGAGTATCCAAACGAGCACCAGAGCACCGAAAAAAATAAGAGCGGGATCGGGTAACTTATTTCCAGCCCATTGAATGGTGTCGAGAAACCTGTCGAGCCAGCGCCGAGGCCGATTATTCGGAGGGGGCTGATCGCTCATGAGCGGACTCCACCTGTGGGAGGTCAGGGCGACTGAGGAGAAGGTGCCGCGGGTTCAGGTTCCTGGTGCGAGGGGTTTGTCGTGGCGACCGTGGGAGTAAGTGAGGGAGATGCATCTGCCTTAGAAGCCTGGCCGTCGCTTCCATCGGCACCGACTTGGGATGGGGTCGGCGGCGATAAAGCCGTTTGCACAGAATGGGATGGAGTCGGACGGGGTGTGGTTGCATCAGATAGGGTGCTGGCCGATGGCTGCGAGGCAACTGTTGATGACGCCGAACTGTCAAGTGCGCTCGACACACTGGTATCGGAAAATTGATCCTGTTGTTTGATGGCAGCGTAGACGTTTCGGCCAAAAAGGAAAAACAAAGCAGGAGTCACGATCTGATCTAACAGGGTAGCCCAGAGCAAGCCGCTGGCAACGACCACGGCCAGAGGATGCAAGATCTCGCGTCCGGGTTCGCCTGCGCCTAACAATAAAGGCGTCAGTCCCAGTATAGTGGTCAGCGCCGTCATAAGCATCGGGACTAATCGTTCGAGCGTACCCCGAAGGATCATCTGTTCGTCAAACCGTTCCCCTTCATAATGCATCAGGTGTATGTAGTGGGAAATCATCATAATGCCGTTGCGACTCACGATACCAGTGAGGGTAATAAAGCCAATCCAGTGCGCTAATGACAACGAAGTCTCGCTGAACCATAGATCAAGCCATTGAGTCCAGTGATGTTGTCGTAATTCCTGTAACGAGGGGGGATGGAGTATTAATAGGGTCATGATGGCACCGACGCAGGCGAGAGGCACATTAGTCATTACTAAGAGGGCAGCTCGCCATGAACCCAGGCAGCGCCACAGCAAAGTGAGTATAGCCAGGAGCACCAGAGGATAAAGAAACCAGATGTAGGTGCCCGCGGTCTCACGCTCCTCAAACTGCCCCGTGAACTCCAGAGAGTACCCCGGAGGCAGTGACAGGTCGGCCATGCGACGTTTAATCTCCTGAACCACGCCGGTCAAGTCAGTGGAGGCGATGTTACAGGCGACCATCACTCGGCGCTGTTGCTTCTCCCAATAAAGTGAGAAAGGGCCACTGACATATTGCACCTCGGCTAACTGTTCCAGGGGGACGCGGCCGGCAGGCGTGTCCACTAGAGTTTGGCGAAGGGTGTCCAGGTCGCGGCGTGCATCGGGAGTGTACCAGACTACCAGGGCCGTGCGTGTGTTCCCTTCAGGAATAAATTGGAGCTTGCGTCCGGCCAGGGCGGTTTGTAAGAGCTCGGCCAGTTCCCGCGCTGATTGGCCGTATTGACCGGCCAAATGCTGGTCAACGCGAATGCGGATTTGGTCCATTTCTTCGATAGGTTGGGCCGGACGAGCATCCACGACACCAGGCGTTTCTCGGAGCAGGTGAAGAATTTGCTCGGCCAAGCCACGCAAGGTGGGTAGATCGGGGCCGTAAACACGGATAGCAACCGCCGCTTCGGTGCCTGCGAGGATGTGGTCGAGTTGGTGGCTGATCGGGCCGCCGACGTTGATGGCTACGCCGGGAACATATGCTAAGCGTTCCCGAATATCATCCAACACTTCTTCACGAGGCCGACCCAGGCGTTGGTAGCCCAGGCGATCCAGGATCGGTACTTGACGCAGCCATGTGGCCCAGCGTTCCTCCTTCGGCTGACGCGTGGGGCTGAGACGAACATAAACATGGGAAACATTGATAGGGGCTACTTCTTCATCTTGTTCCGCTCGACCGGTATAACGCGCCACCTGCTGCACTTCGGGAACTTCCAATAGTGTATGGGCAACACGGTCAGCAATGCGGCTGGCTTCCTCGAGATTCACACCCAGCGGTGCAGTGACGGTGACTACCAAGTTATCTTCATTGAAGGGAGGAAGAAATGAACCGCTCATAAAGGGTAACACGGCCAAGCCCAATAGAACTAACACACCGACGAAGCTGAGTACCCACGCCGGGCGACGTAATGCGGAACGTACCAGCGGGCGAACGCCAGCTTTCAAGCAGCGAACCAGAAAAGCGTCGCCGCGCTTTTCCAGAACGTGAGCCCCTGGCAACAAGTACGAAGCTAAGACGGGTGTAACCGTCAGGGAGACCAGCAAGGAAGCCAGCAACGACGAAGCGTAGGCGAGTGCGAGGGGAGCGAACATGGCTCCCGTGAATCCGGGCAGCAATAAGAGAGGGGCGACGACGAGGCAGACGATCAAAGTGGCATAAACAATCGAATTGCGGACTTCCTGAGAGGCGTCGCGAATCACGTCCAGCACGGGTCGCGGCTGAGAAAGTTGCCGGTTTTGCTTAAGCCGGCGGAAAATGTTTTCGACGTCCACAATGGCATCGTCCACCAGTTCACCAACGGCGATGGCGATGCCGCCTAACGTCATAGTGTTAAGGACCAGCTGCCATGAACCCCTGCGAAAGCCGAAGATGAGACCGAAAAGCGCCAGGGATAAGGGTAACGCGGTCAGGGTCACCAGAGCCGTACGGAAGTTCGCCAGGAACAAAACCAGAATAATGGCTACCAGGACCAGGCCATCGCGAAGAGCCTCCTGAACGTTGTGAATAGCAGCTTCAATAAAGCTGGCTTGACGGAAAACGTTGGTTTCCAACACCAGCTCCCAATCGGGGTAAGTTCGCGTGAGTTCCTGCTGGACTTCGTTTAAGACGGTTTCGAGCCGGCCAGTTAGTTCAAGGACGTTGGCGCCTGGCTGGCGTTGCACTTCAATGGTAACCGCAGGACAGGAGTTCACCAGCGAACTGCCCTCCTGTTGGGGGTTGCGGAAATGAAAGGCAGCACTTCCGCGGGGTACGGGGCCTGCAACCACGATGTTGGCCACTTCCCGCAGCCGCACGAGCGAACCATCCCGACGCGGAATGGCGATCTGTTCGAGGTCCTCGGGGCGACGGATGGGCGCAGTGATGCGTGTCAGTTGTTCGCTTTGGGCGCCCAGGAAGGGACCGCCCCCAGTAGCCGCGTAAGCCTCAGCTACGGCCTTGGTCAGATCGGACAGTGTCACATCGTGCAAAGCCAGGCGTTCGGGATCGGTAAGAACCTGATACTGACGCACCAATCCTCCGATGACGAACACGTTGGCCACTCCGGGAAGAAACAAGCGCGGTCGCACGTGCCATTCGGCCAGGAGCCGAAGCTGCAACTGCAGAGCCAGGATATCCTTCGCATCGTGGACTTCGCGGCGGGAACGTAGCGCGAGGATAAATACGTCGTTGAGAATGGCCGACGGGGGGAGAACGTTCACTGACGCGTCCGGAGGTAAGCGTGCTGAGGGAAGGCGTTGCGAAACGACTTGTTGGCAAATCAGCGGGTCAGTGCCCCAGTCGAAGATTACTTGAATAGCCGCTACGCCCTGGCTGGATTCTCCGATAACGTGCAGGACGTGCGGCGCTCCCTGCAAGGCGATTGTCAGGGGACGAGTAATGTCCTGCTCAACCTCTTCAGGCGCCCGCCCCGGATATTCAACCACTACGGGAACTGTGGGGCGATTCAGGTCAGGAAACACATCCACCGCTGCTGTTACCCACAGGTAACCACCCAGGACGCTTATCACCAGCGCCAGCAACAAGATGACCTGACGATTCCGCAAAGAAGCGCTGATTATCCAAGTGAACATGCAGGCCAATTCCTGTGGTGTGCGTAGTGCGTAGAGATCCAGGAGGGATCAGTCTCGGCAATGCTCGCAATAAAATCCAGTACCTGAGCGGAGCCGTCCGTAATGGCGACGGAGGTCGGCAACGGCCGAGGTCGCGATGTACTCGCCCGCCTGCAAACCGCTAAGTATTTCCGCCCATAAGTCGTTCATCTTGCCGACTACCACGGGCCGATACTCGAACACGTCACGGTCGTGATGATAAACGAAGACCGCAGGTTGGTTGCCTTCCCACCACAGCGCGCTTGCTGGCACCGCCAAGACAGGTGAGGCCTGGCCGTTGAGTTCTACGGTCAAGGTCCCTTTCAATTGCATGGGTAACTGGGCGGGGATGGCTTCGAGTTGGGCCCAGAGGTAACGCTGGTGCTCGCCGAGTCGGCCTGGCTCGAAGTAGAAAATGTGCGCTGGCCAAAACGGTTTTCCTGCCAGGCTGGGCCGAAAACGAGCCGCGGAGGTTTCGGAAAGGCCGCTCGACATGAACTCTGGCAGACGAGCTCGTACAGCCGGCGTCGTCCTGGGCCAGATTTCCAGAATGCTCTGACTGGGGCTGAGAAACTGGCCACAGGCCCAGGAGGATGGGAGCGCCCAACCTTGGCACGGCGCAGTCAGCTCCAGGTGGGCCACCAGTTTATGCTCGTGCAGCAATTCATGTAGTTGGTGCTCGGAAAGACCTGCCAACTTTCGCAGCCGCGATTTGAAGTTATCCGCTAAGGTTCGCGTCGAACGCCAAGTGAGCTCCGTGTTGCGCAGCAGTTGCTCCGACAAAGGCACACCATGCGCAATTAGTTCTCGATAAGCGCTAATCATGGACTCGTGAGATTGCGCCGCCAGTTCCGTCTGAAGCCAGGCAAGTTGCCATTGCTGCAATTCCCAACTGACCACCTCCGCGACCACTTGACCCTGACGGACTGGTCCAGGAGCGAGCACGTGCCAACGATGGAGTATACCTGAGACGGGAGAATGTAATTGCTGCTGAAGCGAAGGGGAAATCGCAATGCTCGCTTCCAGCGTCAGGGTGTCGCGGACTGGGTGAAAACTCACCGGTTCTATACGAACCTCATAGCGTTGCCATGCCTGCGGGCTGAGGCGAAATTCGCCTTCATGACGAGGAGGCAGGAGCACAGCCAACTGATGCCGACCTGCTGTCACAACCTGGTCTCCCTCCTGCAAGCCGGAAGATACTTCGACCCAGTCCGGTGTCGTCATGCCAGGGATGAAAAAGACCCGTTCGAACGCAGCATGGATTTCCTGATGCGAATTATTTAGGGCCTCGGCGTCGTGATCATGTTCGCGGCAACAGATGTCCGGCGAGCGTGCCACGAACGCATAGGTCTCCATACCTTCCTGAATAACGGCAGATGCAGGGATGGCCAGGACGTTTTCCCGCCGCGCTACCTCGATCCGCACCGTACCGGGCATTCCGATACGCCAGTGCGGCGACAGGGGATCCAACAATTCTATCCAAACGGTTTCGGTCAGCGTTGCTGGGTCAATCTGCTGACTGCGTGCCAGAACCCGTGCGCGAATCGGTTCGCCACTGGACACCGCCCGCAGACGAACCTCTGCCGTCTGCCCGGGTGCGATAAGCGCGGAGTAAAACTGGGGCACACTGGCGCGCATCCACACAGCAGACGTATTGAGGATTTCTAGGATCGGGTGCCGCGGCTCGATGTCCTCACCGACCGCAGCATGGAAACGTGCTACATGTCCTGAAATCGGACTGCGCACTGGGAGCAACGCATCTGGGCTTGGTATCTCCTCGACCAGAGCGCGGATTTGTAATCGAGTGATGAGAAGAGCGTTCTCCTTTTCCCGGCGACGGGCTTGTGCTTCGAGCCATTCCTGACGCGATACCAGAGCTTCCCGATAGAGGGAATTGATCCGCTGCGCTTCGAGACGAGCGGCAGCCGCTTCGTTCTGCGCCACTACGTAATCCGTCAGCAGCTTTTCCCAGTCAGCACTTCGCACCCAAGCCACGACTTGGCCGGCCTGGACAGATTGGCCTAATTCCACGGTGATTTTCTCAATACGCCCAGGAAGCCAGCTACTGGCCACGGCCCGGGCATTGGGCGGAACCGTCAGTTGCCCGGTAGCCAAGACGGTACGGCGCAGAGTACGCCTTTCCACTTGAGCCAACTGCGGTGCCAACGCTTCCCAGGCACGCCGTTCCAGGAAGACCAGATTATCCTCGACATGGGCACCTTTGCTGTTCAGGGCCTGGTGTTCCTCATGAGCATCGGACAAAGTCAAACAGGCCAACACCGTCAGCAGGAGCAAAGCCCACCTTGGCCCGTTATGCTTGCTGAGCCGATGGAGCTGAGGTTGTTTGCGTCTCGTCGGACTTTCCAGCGGATGGGGCACGACAGGAACCCTCCCCTGATAATACCTCAGTACCTCACTATCCTATAGGCTGAGACAAAGGTAAGACAACGTGCTCCCGAAAAGCCAGAAGACTCCGCCCCGGAGAAAATCATGACGCAAGCTATCTTACTTATCGCCCATGGAAGTCGCCGCGCTGCTGCCAATGCTGAGTTGGAATGGATTGCAACGCGGTTGCGAGAGCGCATACCGAACTGGATAGTGGAACACGCGTACCTGGAGATCGCGGAGCCCACCATAGCGCAGGGAATAGCTCGATGTGTCACTCATGGAGCCAAACGGGTAGTCTTAGCACCATACTTTCTCTCCGCAGGGCGGCATGTTCTCGAAGACCTCGAAGCTGCCCGTTACTCTGCCGCGTTAAAGTACCCGCAAATCGAATTCATATTGGCCCAAGCCTTGGGGCCTCACGAATTGCTAGTGGAACTGCTGTTACAGCGTATTCAGGAAGTATCGGGTAACCTGGCCGAGGCGGCCGCCAGTCATGGCGAATGAGCTGCGGACGCAGGCTGAGGAACGGGAACTTGTTGTTGGGGAATAGTGGCGGTATGAGGCATCACGGAAGGAGTTACCTGCACACCATCGGCCTCAATCAGCACGACGCCGCTGATACGAGAAATGAGGTGATAAAGGTCCTGCAAATCTTGAGCTGTGGCCACACTTCCCTGAAGACGAATGGTTTGATCAGCCAGTTGAGCATGTACATGCCGAAACCGCCAGTTCTGACGCAGGCTTCGTTCCAACAGCGCAAGCGTCTGTTGCGGATCTCCCGCAGTTACTGAGGCGAAAGGTGGCTCGTTGCCACGAAGCTCCCAGCTTGTAGGCATCTGCGGCGACTGGCTTGACCAGGGGACCGGAAAACCGCTTGGCCCTGATGCTGCCGCTGATTTCACCGAGTGATTCCAGGTCGGGATTGCGGCCTCCTGGACCAGCCATTCTCGGGGCCAGGGCTCGTCCACGGGGGGAACTCGCCGAGGCAAGATGCGCTGAGACCAACTGTTGGCCTGGATGCGTAATCGTTCCCGAAACTGCCGCACACCAGGCACGGACTGAATGACTTGGCGCACTTTTTGCCGAAGCGTGGCATTAGGCACTGGACCATCCACCTCGACTTGGCCACCCCGCACCACCACGACCAGATTGTGACCGGCCAATTCGGGATCAGCCAACAGAGCGGCGCGAATGCGCATCGTGAGGTCCCAATCGTCGAGGGGATGGGCGCCCGCGTTGGCTGACTCCGGCGAAGCGTCGCGGCCAACCGTTGATGAGGAATACCTCCAAACACTTATCGTCCCCGACTCTGCGTGCGCCAGTCCCGATCCAGCGATGCAATGGATAGCCACCAGAGCCCAGCGCCAGGCAACGCATTGCGGCATAGAAAGTACGCCTCTTTCCTAAAAGCCAAGCTCGATTCTGCCGGCTGCGTAACAATCATGCCCCGCGAAATGCTCGCCCGCTATAAGAAAAAAGCTGCCTGACTGCCTGAGGGGTGGCAATCGGGTCCGCAAGGTCGGTATTAGCGCTTTTTTCCGAACTGGTTATAATCGCAGGCTACGGAGGGAGGCTGACGGTTATGAACTCACCCATGCGCAAAATCGCCATCCTCAATCAAAAAGGCGGCGTAGGCAAGACGACCACGGCGGTCAACTTAGCGGCAGCGCTGGCATTAGCGGGCCAACGTGTCCTCATCGTGGACCTGGATCCCCAGGCACATGCCACGGCGCACTTGGGAGTAGCTCCTGATGGGCAAACGCCCTCCATGTACGAAGTGCTAGTCGAATCCAGACCGTTGGCTGAAGCGCGCCGTGCAATCAGTGAGAACCTGTGGCTCTGCAGCTCGGACATCAATTTGGCGGCTGCGGAAGTAGAGTTAGCCGGCGTCGTTGGCCGCGAGGTCATTCTCCGAGACGCCCTCGCCGCCGATGAGGTGACATATGATTACGTGCTGATGGATTGCGGTCCCTCGTTAGGCGTGCTGACCTTGAATGCCCTGGCAGCGGCCTCCGAGGTCTTTATTCCGTTGCAACCACATTTCCTGGCCCTGCATGGGATGGGGAAGCTGCTTGAGACCTGCGGCTTAGTGGCTCGGCGGATTAATCCAGGCTTACGAGTTACAGGAATCATCATTTGCCTGTACGATGCCAGCACTCGCTTAGCTAACGAAGTGATCCGTGATTTGCAAGATTATCTCGACAAAGCTCGTTCGTCGAACCTGCCCTGGTCGCAGGCCAAGATTTTCCAAACGCGGATTCGTCGCAACATTAAGCTGGCTGAGTGTCCCGGCCACGGCATGACCATTTTCCAATATGACGCCAGGAGTCACGGCGCAGAGGATTACCGTGCTTTGTGTCGAGAAGTGCTGGCCCAAACAGCTACGTTGAGCGAGGGAATGGTTACCTCTGTGTTGCCCGCCGCGTAACTGGATCACATGTCAA
>JANWVZ010000026.1:26653-29881 GCA_025056555.1 Gemmatales bacterium
GATCAGAATTCCCACCGCATGGTGCGCAGGCTACGACGGCAGACCGAGGGGTTTCACTGTTGTTCTTAGTCCCGAATTCTAAGCAACTCTGGGGGCTTCTGATACGGGCTGCAGGCCATGAACCGGGAGATAAACGGAAAAGGTACTGCCGCGCCCCACCTCACTCTCCACTTCGATCCAGCCGTGATGCTCCTCAATAATGCCATAGACCATGGCCAAGCCCAGGCCCGTGCCGCGGCCTTGTCCTTTCGTAGTGAAGAACGGCTCAAAGATGCGCGAACGAATTTCTGGCGGAATACCATGCCCCGTATCTACCACGTCCAGGCGAATAAATACGCCCGGCCGCGCCGATACATGGCGTCGTGCTTCCTCCGGCGAGAGCACAACGCGGCGAGTACGCACGAGCAATTTGCCACCTTCGGGCATAGCATCGCGGGCATTCAGACACAGGTTCATCAGCACTTGCTGCATCTGACCCGCGTCTGCATACACCTGACCCGACTGCGGATCGAGGTCGCTTTGGATGTCAATGCGTTTGTCAATCGTACGACGCAATAAGCTGAGAGTTTCTTCGACGATGGGATTCAGCTCAGTCGGTTGTGGTCGTAGTCGGGTGCGTCGGGAAAAGCTGAGTAACTGTCTCGTCAGCTCGGCAGCACGGAGTGCGGCTTTTTCGGTGATTTGCAGCAACTCTCGATTCGGGTCGTCAGGGGCTAAGCGGGCGAGCACCAGGGAGACGTTTCCCAAAATCGCGGTGAGGAGATTGTTAAAGTCGTGGGCCACTCCTCCTGCCAACTGCCCCACCGCTTCCATTTTCTGGGCGTGGCGAAGTTGTTCTTCAAGAGCGCGCTGATGGGTAATGTCCCAGAAAATCCCCAGCACGCCTACGATATTTCCCTGCTCGTCCCGCATCGGCCGCTTGACGACGCGGACCAGACGGGTGCGGCCCTCAGTGACGTTTTCTTCCTCAAGCTCCAGCGTCTTGCCCGTGGTCAGCACAACCATATCATCGGCACGATATTTCTCGGCCAAGTGTGGCGGATAAAAATCGTAATCATTCCTGCCGAGAATTTCGCTCTCCGGCTTGCCCACGGCTTCGCAAAACTTTGGATTGACCGCGGCAAATCGCAGCTCCCGGTCCTTCAGGAAGACACATTGTTCCAGATTTTCAATCAGAGCACGATACTTGGCTTCGCTATAACGCAGTTGCTCCACCATTTGCCGACGCTCCGTAATGTCAGAAACCACGCCGTGTAACAGTAACCGACCATCCTTGAGCCGCTCCACGGAAACACTGTCGCGGAGCCAACGCACCTGTCCATCGGGCAAGACAATGCGATATTCATCCTCGACACGGCTCACTTCTCCCGCGCGCACTCGGGCGCAGCGTTCTGCCACCAGGGACTTATCCTCATCATGAACGATACTGTGCCAGGCTTCGTGATTACTCAGGAACAATTCGGGGGGACGCCCCGTGAGTTTTTGTACTACCGGCGAGATATAACGGATTTTCAGGACGCCATCCGCACTCACCTCAGCGCTCCACAGGAAATCGCTTACCGAGTTCAGAATCTGCCGTAATTCAGCCTCACGTTGCTCTAACTGTTTCCGAGCCTCGTGCATCTCACTAACGTCTCGAGCCGTGATTAGTCCCAAAACCCTACCTTCCAGATGCAGGCGCGTAACACTGAGATTCACAGGAACCCAGACGCGCTCGCGGTGTCGAATCCAAAAGCCCTCCTGGGAATGAAACATGCCGGTTTTCTGGTACGCCCGGCGAAGTTGCTGCAGCCCGTTGGGTTTATCGCTGCGGAACAGGTCGGTAACCAGGGCATGACGCAATTCTCTTCGAGTGTAGCCAGTCAACCGCTGGGCGAAGGGATTAATGTCTTGCACTTGCTCAGTTTCTGGGTCGAAAAAAATCAGGGCATCCGCAGATTCCTCGAACAAGGTCTGCGCCAGTTCGGCAAAACTGAGAGAAGTCTTCACGGTCCGTTCTCCTGGTGCGACTTCGACTCGGGGGCGATGTGGGTTCTTCCCTGCGACACAGCTCCTGAGCCTTCGGAGGCGTGAGTGCCATTTGGCGGCTCGGCAGAAGAAGGCGATACGCACGGTTGTTCGTTGCCGGGTGTGCGGTGCGTTCCGGCCAGATACTGCTGAATCAATAGTGGGATAGCGACTACCGCCGCGATGCTTAACGCGGCCAGCGAACCCCAGATGGGGTGTTGTCGGTAGTCCAGGAGGACGCGCTCCAGGTCGCGATAAAACGCAGCCGCAGAATCGTAACGCTCCTCTTTATCCCGCGCTAATCCTTTGGCCAGCACGTTATCAACAGCACTTGGGAGCAGGCGGTGCCAACGTCGCGCCGACACATAGACCCGACCAGGAACATAACCTGTCAGTAATTCATAAGCCAACACAGCCAAACTGAAAACGTCGGCGCGGCGATCGACGCCCAAACCGAAACGCTGTTCCGGAGCGCAATAATCGCAGGTACCCCAAATCAATCCATCCGCCTGATTATGGTGAATCCACTGAGAAATACCGAAATCGGTAATCTTCGCCTGCCCACATTCGGTCAGCAGCACGTTTTCTGGTTTCAGGTCTAAGTGCAGCAACCCGCGCGCGTGGATGTATTCCAGGGCGGCAGTAACGGCCTGAAGAACATTGAGGGCGCGGCGGATACGCCAAGGCCGGCCAGGGCGCATGCGCTCACGCAAACTTTTGCCGGCAACGTATTCCATAACGAAATAGACATCGTCCCCAGTGCGGCCAGCGTCATAAACGCTGACGATGTTGGGGTGGTTCAGCTTGGCCCGCAATAAGGCTTCGTCTAACCAAGGCGCAGCGGTGTGCCGGTCTTGCAGAGGAACCGTGTGTAACACCTTAATAGCCACCGGCCGATCCAGCGCTAATTGTCTGGCTCGATAGACGATTGCGGTCGTGCCCTGATGAAGAATTCCTTCGATACGATAGCCGGGGATTTCGGGCCAGTTAATCGGTTGGGAAGCGTCCGCCTGAGGAGAGAGGGATGTATCTGACACGTGTGCCTCCAGACAGAGAGAGTGTCTATGCTCCTTACCGGTGTTAGGCAGATGTTTCCTGGCAGTGTTGGACGGTCGCTTTCTGGGCGCTGGGTCAATCGGAACCAAAGCATTACAGCTTGCCGCGGAGTAATCCGGGTTCATGCCAAATATAGCTTGCATTTGTCCCAGGTGCATGCACACC
>JANWVZ010000270.1 GCA_025056555.1 Gemmatales bacterium
GGCACAAGAAAGGTAATTGCCCCGTTTCTTGGATGGGGTTGGCTCTCCGGATGCTGGGATCACAAAGGCCAAACTTTATGAATCGAGACCTTGCACAGGCAACAGCAAACCAATGGTGGGCAGATTACACTTGCCCTCGGCTGAGGGCCGTAGCCAGTTTCCAACGCGACGCCTTTTCCTGGGGTTCATGGCGGGAAGTATGCTGAGCATCGCGGTGGGAGCTGCCATCTGGTACTGGTATGGCGCACCTGTTCTCCAGCATGCACGGCGTGCCATCAGGGCGGGAGGCAAAGACGCAGCAGCCTGACGCCATTCTTCTCGTCCTCGGCACTCTTTTCCTCGCTCGGAGGATCGGTTCACACTACCTCAAGAAGCAACGGAACTGATGCGCTGCTTTCGGCAAGTTGTTCACGCGATGTTACCTGCCTGCAGCTTGTTACCAGGTGTTTTGTTCCATGCAAAATACCTGAGGAAGCAACTGAAAACCGTTGGTGCTCGAAACTGATAGACATGTGCAGGCGTCCCCACTCAGGAGTTTACAAAGGAATCAACAGAAAAACCTTTGGTACTCGAGACTGAGAGAAGAATACAGGGTCCAAGGCAGGGATGTGAATAAAGCGGCCTCGTAGGTTGGGGCATGCCTCACCGTCAGCTTCTCGGCGAACGCAGACTGACCGCGAGCGGAGCGCTGAGGCAGAATACGGTAGCCAGATTTCGACCAGAGGCAGTTTAGGCCGAGATGATGCGGACCATATAGTGGCCAGGGAATGCTAACTGGATGGTAGTCGCTCTTGAGCCATTCCGCGGATGGTTCGGTAACGACGTTGGGCCTGGCGGATCCAATCGGCGATCAACATCAGACGCTGGCGGGGATCGGATAACTGGGAACGTAGTTGCATCAAGGTGTCTTCGGCGCAAGGTGGGCTGAACAATTGCTCTTCCAGATCGGCGCGTTGCGTTTTGGGCAGTCGGCGTACGGCGTCCCAGGCGGCGCGCAGGTCTGCGTGGGTATCCAGCATCCACGCGCCGAGTAAATCGTCTAAAGCACGACGCCGGGATTCGGCCAAGCGATTGTCGTAACGTCGCAGGTTACCAGGCTCGGTGCGGCGAACCATCTCGAACGGATTGATGTGCACGGAACGCACTTCCAGGGGATAGCGCTCGGGATCGTAAAGCTTCTCGGCAATACTCAGCCGGCAAATCCGATAACGACGAGGGGCTCCTGGAAAACGTCGCCGCAGGTGGTGCGAGTCTCTGTGCGATGACGAAGCTGCGTGAGTGCCTTCAGAATCAATAGCAGATTCGGATTGTTCGGGCAAGGGTTCCAACATCCAAGTCTGCTGACCGACTTCACTCAGGCACCAAATCACGAACATTCGCGCCAGCTCGTAATGAGGAGCACCTTTCAGGATTGCAATCGAGTCGGGGTTGAGAATCGTTTCACCAGGGGGAAAGACCAGGCGGAGTTGCGTTTCCTTGGCCCAACCGCGCCGCACCTGTTCGTGCTCGCGGGCCATGGCGGTTAATGCGAAGAAATCCAACGTACCCGCACAGGCTGCTTTGCCTAAGACAACATCACGGCTCACGCTGTCGCTGGAACGGGCAAACGCTCGGGCATTAGCAGCTAAGCGGAGCAACAATTCCATGCCTCTGTCCCAGCCATACACCTGCAGCAACCACTCGTAGAGCAAGTGCACGCTTCCGCTCATCCGGGGATCGCCCGCGGAGATGTGTCCCGCTAGACGTTCATCAGTCAAGTCCCACCATCGCCTCGGTTGCCAGTCATGAATTCCTAAACGCTGCAAAACGCCTTCATGGTAGAAAATCCCCAAAGTGGTCAACATACTGCCGTACCAGTAACCGTCCGGATCGCGAAGCTCGATTCCCATCACGTCTCCGGGACCCAGGAAGGCCAAGACGTCCTCGGATAGCGGACAGTGTTCCAGTAAGCCCTTTCGTTTCAAATCTATGTAAACGTCGGTGCCCCCACCCCAGAATATGTCTATGCCGCAACTGGCAGGATTCACCTGGTATTGAGCATCGAGGTAGCGAATAATCTGCGACGTGCCGCCACCGATGTCGCGCCAAACGAATTGAACATCCGCCTGCTCCCAACCCGGTTGCTGACCCAGCCAACGTCGAAAACCGTGCTCGGCCTCGTAACGGATTTCATCGCGATGCGGCGAGATGAACACCAGAACCTGGGGGGCAGTGGTCTGGTCACCACAGCCGCCACACAGCAGCAAGGTTACTGCAAACCATCCCACAAGCCATCGCTCGTTTCTCGCCATGGGCTTATCTTTGTCAAAGCGCGAAGTTCGCAGCTCCCAGGTTGATATGGAAATACTGGACATTCACCGATATATTAATAAGGCCGTCGGTGGAAGCTACCCTGAGGGCTGACACTGACGCGGGCGGGGCGTAGCTCAGCTTGGATTAGAGCGCCAGAATGGGGTTCTGGAGGTCGCAGGTTCAAATCCTGTCGCCCCGACTGTCGCGAATGGCAACAGGAGCGATCTGATTAGCCAAGGATCGGCCGTGCATATCTTTCTCAGCGCCGGCGAACCGAGTGGGGACTTGCATGCCAGTCATCTGGCCCTGGCGTTACAAAACCAGGAACCGGCAGTTCGTCTCAGCGGTTTAGGCGGAAAGCGATTAGCGGCAACGAACTGTGAAGTCCTATTTCCGTTAGCTGATCACGCTATCATGGGTCTCTGGCCCGCCATCAGGAACTTGCCCTTCTTCGTGCGCATTGTGAAACTGGTGGATGATTGGTTACGCCGCCAACGCCCCGACTTGGTTATTCTCATAGATAACCCAGGATTTAACTGGCACGTCGCCCGATTAGCGAGAAAGCAAAGCATCCCCGTTTGGTACTACATCCCACCGCAATTGTGGGCCTGGGGCGCCTGGCGTATTCGCAAAATGCGCCGACTGGTCCACCGCGTGCTCAGCGGTTTACCTTTCGAGGCCGCGTGGTATCGTCGCCACGGCATACCCGCCGAATATATCGGCCATCCCTATTGCGATGCCCTGCAAGCCCAGAGTCAGGATGTTTGCTTCCTTAAGCACCAGCACGAGCGGGGCGGCATCGTCGTCGGACTGTTACCAGGTTCACGCCATCATGAAGTGAGCCAGAACTTCCCCACACTTCT
>JANWVZ010000271.1 GCA_025056555.1 Gemmatales bacterium
ATGTCAGCCTGCACTGGAGCATTCCCACGTCCTCAGGTTATGGCCGACGTTTACGTTTCCTGGTCGAAGATGCTTCCAACGGAAAACTGATCGGTCTGTTTGGTCTGTGCGACCCAGTTTTCAGCGTAGCGGCCCGCGACACCTGGATCGGTTGGGACAAGACCACTCGAAAAGTGCGGCTAAGAAACGTGATGGAAGCATTTATACTTGGGGCAGTCCCGCCGTATTCGATGTTACTTGGCGGGAAGCTGGTGGCGATGTTGTGTGGCAGCGATGAAGTGCGTCGAGTATTTAGGCGGAAGTATGGCCGAGGCACATCCCTCATTACAGGTGCCTCCGCCGATGGAAGGTTAGCCTTGATCACCACCACTTCCGCACTCGGACGGTCATCCCTCTACAACCGGCTGCGTTACCGCGACAGGCTCATGATGCAGTCGGTCGGTTATACCAGTGGCTGGGGAGAGTTCCACTTCAGCAACGGAATCTATTTACAAATTCGACAATACGCCGAAAAATATTGTGCTAAGACCGCCAAGCACGTGTCCTGGGGCACAGGCTTTCGCAATCGCCGGGAAGTTGTGCGAAAGGTCTTAGCCGACCTGGGTCTATCCAGCTACTTGATGAATCATGGCATTCGCCGGGAGTTGTTTGTCATGCCCTTGGCCCAGAATGCCCGCGAGTTCTTACGGGGTGAACATCAACGCCTGCTGTGGTTCCACCAACCCGCGGACGAGTTAGCGGCGTATTTTCGCGAACGCTGGCTAATACCTCGTGCTAAGTTGAGACCAGAATTCCGCGATTACTGCCGGGAGTCGTTTAGGCTTTGGAGATAGGAGTCATGACTCCTCGGGACTTACCGAGCCGCGTTGAACCCTTCGGCGACCTTCCCGACGCACTTGTCGAGGAGTTACTGGCAAAAGCCACCCCGCTTGGGCAAGGTCTAAGCGATAAGTTAGGAGTTCTCCTTCAGGCCAGAAAGTCCTTGCGCGAGCAAGCTGAACAACTTGGCTGGATTCGACGCAAGGCAGACCTGGACGTTCCACGGGAGCCATCGGTTGTAGGAATCGACGGCTCCTACCAGGTTCATCGCCTGATGGCGGTTGATCTATGCGCCGCGGCTTCTGTGGCGGTCGAAGGCACCTCGAAAGAGGCTAGGCGGCATTGGGAAAAACCTCATCACCGCATTTGGATCGAGTCACTGGAGCATAGTAAGGACGTCACCAACACCCTCCGCGGCTTGATGATCTCCATGGAACTCGACCTTGCCGTCAAAGCACCTCATGACTTGGTGCTTCTGGATGGTTCGTTTATTGTTCTGTTGATTTATCTGAACCAAGGATTGACCAGCGTTGGCAAAGCTCCGCGTATTCTCCGCGAAGAATTTCAGCGGCGGTGGCGTGACGAAGGGGTTCTTGATCGTTTCGTTAGCCTGTTAGCCAGTGACCGCACAGTGGCAGTCCCGAAGTATTCCGGTCGAAATGAACTCAAGGACTTGCTCGCCGGCAAAGACCTGCCCGAAACAGACGGGAAGGCCCTGGCGACAATGATCTTGGCCCCCGGAGAGTACACAGCCCCCAAACCGATTTACCATTTCGACGGCGAAGACCAGGAATACCACTTGCCGAAGGAAAGTTGCCCAGAGCGGACACAGAAGCTGATCAATCAACATCTCGCGGATATGCGTGTCATCTTCTTTCGGCCGTTCGGCTGGGCACCCGCGATTCGGCTGGAACTTCCCAAGCCGATTGCCTCCAGCCCGACCCGCTTGTCTATGGTGCTGCATGGCATCGAGCGCCAGTTTTTTAATCCTAGTGTCATTGAGCCGTACCCACTTTTTCTGGCCGACCGCATGGTAAAGAGCCTTGGAGCCGGAGTTGCCGTTATCGAGCAGACCCTGGCTCAGCACCTTGCCAGCGATGGCCCCGATGTGGAAACGACCATGCTCTTTTTACAAAACTATCGCACCGAAGGAGGTCGAGGAGGTTAGACATGTCGGCGGAACGCACCCAGGATGTGGCTGTGATCGGAAGCCCATCAACCAATACCGAACTGACGCTTGACCTCTTGCTCGAAGCGACCGAAGAACGCCTCGTGGGCGCGCTGACGGCGTTCCGCGCTACGCAGAACGGCACGCCGATTATTTCCGTGGGCCAGATTGTCGGGGTTGAGTTGCGCAATCGTTGGCACGAGGACTCGGTTTTTCGCAATCTGATCAAGCGCACGGGAGAAATCCCCCCGATCACCAATCGGCAGGACACCCGCACCGCGAATCTCGTCGTCGGCGCCACCTTTCGCCAGGGTACTAACGGTTATGAACCGGAAGTTCTAGGCATGGTCCCACCCACCGGCACCCGCGTTTTCCGGGTCGAACAAACGCTGTTGAACCAGTTGCTCTCCGTCTATCAGCAGGAAATCGTCTACCTGGGAAAGGCCTATGCCAATGACGTGCTGTACCCCATGTGGTTCAAGCATTTTGGCAGCGGACCCGGGGGTGCAGGAGAAGCGTACCATCTCGGCGTTTTCGGCAAAACGGGTTCCGGCAAGTCCGGGTTGGCGAAGATGATGCTTTGTGCCTACGCGCGACATCCACAGCTGGGCATCCTCATCATCGACCCCCAGGGAGAATTCTCGCTGGAACTCTCCGGCACTCGCGTCGGCCAGCAGAAATTGCCATTGGACCAGGTGATTCGCTCGCAGCGGCGACCCATCGAGGTGTTCAGGATCAGCGACATCCAGTTGGATGACTGGACCACTTTCGAGGAGATGCTGATCTCTCTTCGGTTTTTCGAACAGCTCCAGATTCCGAGCGCTTCAGCCGAGAATGCTCGCCGGGCCGCTGAAGTTGTACGTAACGCCCTGGAGGGCACACACCCTCTCGACTCCCTTGGGACACTGCCTATCCTCCAGGCCGCCCTGAACGCCGTCAACAACCCCAACAACGCCGGTTTCATCTACACGACCCGGCAGCGCGCCCAGCAGCTTCAGCAGCGTGTCCAACGGTTCCTCAACGATCAGCAGGCGCTGAACCAGTTGTTCACCAGAACCTGGCAACCGATTTGCCAGCTGTTTACGAGCGGGCAAAACAGGCACCGGCTCTTCAGCTATGGGCAGCAACAGCTAGGCATCGTCAACCGGCT
>JANWVZ010000272.1 GCA_025056555.1 Gemmatales bacterium
GACCGATGCACGGAGTTGTTTTTCACCACCAAGCGGGATAACGCAGCTTATCGCGGGCAGAGCACGGGCATGGGTTTGGGCTTGCCCTTCGTCAAGCTTGTGGTGGAACGGCACGGCGGCGAACTGAGGATCGAGTCGGAACCTCAAAGGGGAACACGAGTACGGATTTTGTTACCGCTCACCACAGACCATCGCGCAGAATCTCCCGCGCCGCATTATAACCACACGCCCCCATAACGCCGCCGCCGGGATGGGTGCCCGCACCACACAAATATAAGCCACGAATCGGTGTACGATAATTGGCATATCCGGGCACGGGGCGAAAACAGAACAGCTGCGACAAAGTCATGGCGCCGTGAAAGATATTACCTCCAGTCAGGCTGAATTCCCGTTCCAGATCGAGCGGGCTGAGCACTTGCCGATGTAACACAGCTCGCGGCACGTTAGGAGCATATTGGCCCACAATTTCCAGACAACGGTCGGCGAATTGTTCTTTAAGTTCATCCCAGTGGCCGGCACGTAAATGGTAGGGCGCATATTGGACAAAGAGCGACATAATGTGCTGTCCGGGCGGGGCAATCGTCGCATCTACCATAGAGGGCACGGTAATTTCGAGGATTGGTCCCTGAGAGGGTCGGCCGTATTTGGCGTCATCGTAGGCCTGTTCCATATAGTCAAAACTGGGGCAGAGGTGAATAGTGCCGTGCAACTGGCCCTGATCGTTTCCTGGCAGGGCTGTGAAGTTCGGCGCTTCGGCCAGCGCGAGATTGATTTTCATCGAAGCGCTGGAGAAGTCCAGACGCCGGATCAAGTCAGTAAACTCATGGGGCAGCATCTTCGGTTCGCAAAGGCGCAGGAATGTCACATGAGGATCGGCATTGGAGACTACCACGCGGCTACGAAACTCGCGCCCATCCGCTAAAGCCACGCCTCGAGCCTGGTCGTGTTCGATCAGAATTCGAGTTACCTCTGCCTGGGTCAGTATGGTGGTGCCGAATTCCTGAGCGGCGCGGCTGATGGCCAGGCTGAGCGCGCCCATCCCCCCCTGGACATAACCCCAGACACCCCGCACACCATCGCATTCTCCCATGACGTGATGAAACAATACGTAAGCGGTGCCGGGTTGAGATGGGGAAGCTAGTGCACCGATAATGGCGTCCGTGGCCAGTGTTACCTTCAGTTCCTCGCTTTCAAACCAACGGTCGAGGATACGGCGGGCAGGCGCCGTGAGAATCTCCACGACCCGGTGGCCTTTTTCGCGTCCCAGGCTGCGAAAACGCCAGCCCAAGCCAAAAGTGCTTGTCCAGTCACGCCAGCGATTCGACCAGGGATCGGGAGGCGTCTGCACTAGCGTCGGCTCCAGAAAACCGGCAATTTCTTCCAGCCAGCGCTCGTAGCGGGGATAGGCTTCCGCATCGCGGCGCGAGAATTTGCTGATTTCGCGGTAGTTGAGTGCAGGGTCGGGACCCAGCAACAAATATCGGCCATCGGGAAACGGGGTAAATGATGACGGCTTACGAGGCAGCATTTGAAATCCATGTCGTTTCAACTCCAGATCGCGGATGATTTCGGGGCGGAAGAGACTGTTGACGTATGCACAGACAGAGACCTGAAAGCCGGGCCACAGTTCCTCGGTAACACAGGCGCCGCCCAGCACGGGGCGTCTTTCCAGCACCAGCACTCGCTTACCCGCACGCGCTAAATAAGCGGCACACACCAAGCCATTATGCCCTGCGCCGATAACAATAGCGTCATAAGCGGCAGTCGGGGTAGTGCCGCGCAGGGAAGCTCGTGACATAAGTCATCCTCCGTCGGAGTGTCCCATCGCTGGCAATGGCCGCCTGCCCCCGACAGATTATCCTATTTGTCCGAACGGTGCCCGGAACGTTGCAAAGTGTGGAACTATCTCCCGCCTGATAAGGGCGTTTTTTGGAGCGTAAATGGAACTTTTTGCAGCTAGTTGCGTATAATGAAAAAGAGGCATCCCTGCCTCAAGTGCGCTCCATCAAAACTGGCCCACCGACGGAGAGTCCCCAATCCGTGGGTCCGGAAAAGGCATCCTGCCCGGCGAATAGCACGGATGACCCTTCAGCCTCGACTTACCTGCACTCGGTCAGCCGGTGCTTCCACCGTCCGGCTCTCCTCGGGGGCAAGGCTCCAGGCGCTGGGGGCTGGGAGCCTGTGGTTCAGTCTCAGCGGTATTGGGCGATCAGGCGCTGAGTTCTTCAAAGAGCTGTTGGAATTGCGGCATACGTCGGCGGACATAGCGGCGCCAGGCTTCCGGATGCCATAATTCGATGCAGACCGCCGCCCCAATGACCAGCACGTCACTGCCCGGTTCCACCTGGAGGAACTCACGAAATCCCTCTGGAATGACAAAGCGGCCACGATCGCCAATGCGGACTTCGCGAAAGCGAGTGGAGAGCAGTCTCCCGAATATCTGCAAGCGTCCGACTTGTGCATCGAGGCGATGAGCGGCTAGCTTTTGGCGGATGAGTTCGATGCCCGTGGCGATGCGTTCCTGCCAGATGTCCCGACGCCATAGGCTCAAACAGCCGGCGCGTTCCTTGGCGAGCATACCAATTTCTTCGTCCGCCGGGAAAAGGCTGTCTACCAGTTCTGGCGGCAGACTCAGTCGGTAGCGCTCGTCCAAAGTGCGGCTGTATTCGCCCAGGATCAGCCGGGCATTGAGCTGCATAATGACCTTCGCCTTCGGGGCAGCTGGGCGACGGTTTTCCCGGAGCCCGCGACGTACCTCTTCCTGTGCCGTAGAGAAATGACGCTAAATCAGCGGCAGCGGCCCCTCCATTCCTGAGCGAGAAGCCCGTCTGTTTGTGATTGCGAGGATCTACAGCTGGCTTATGGGACAGTTGCCCATAACAGCTGGCGATTTTCTGCCATTTGTGGGAAATTATCCCACGCTCATGAGCCACTAACATAGCCAGTCGGCGGACTAGAATCAAGGGGGCTCAAGAAAAAATTTTTTCCCGCTTGCAAATTTTTCCCTACGATGCCCTGAGGTCGAAACTTACGGCATTCATTGAAGGAAACAAAAACCTTTTTCATGAGACGGGACCAGCCGGTCAAACAAATACTCCTGCCTCCCGCTTTCTTGTGCTAGC
>JANWVZ010000273.1 GCA_025056555.1 Gemmatales bacterium
GGCCGAATGGGCGTTACGCACGCCGCCACCTTTTGACGCCAACCTTCAATTTCCACCAGACACAGCCGACAACTGCCCACAGGCGACAAATCGGGATGATAGCAGAGTGTGGGGATGGTAATACCCAACTCTTGCGCCGCCTGCAAAATCGTCTGGCCCGGCTTAGGCTGGATCATGCGTCCGTTGATGGATGCGTGGGTCATGGTGTCATCCTGCGCAAGCGAGTTCATGGAAATGCGAAGCGACGTAAGAGATAGCGAGGTGGACTGTGCCTCGCGGTTACAGGGCGCCCATGCCAAAGAACACGTTGCGTTTGAGCAGCCGATAGACCCAATAATCTTCAGGAATTTCCTCGCCCGGCAAATGCTGACTATGCCGTGGCGTCAGCGCAGCCAGCTCGGCGAAGATGTCCCGACCACTGTAATCCCGTGCCCTATGCTCGCGAAAGAATTGTACCAACTCCTGGGGATATTCGAGAATGACGCAGCCCTGAGTCCGCTGGCGCACGAATTCCTGGAAGCCGCGGAGGAAGCGGCTCTCGTTGATGACGGGAAACAGGTCGCCCTGTCCATCCCGCACCGTCTCACAGGCCACGGACAACGGCGGGCACGGCTCGATACTCCCCTGCGGGCCGATATGAAACCCTAAACCCATCGCCGCAGGACAGAACGCTTCGCCGTCGGCTGTCCAGTAGCTGTCCACGATCAGGATCGGATGCTTGCGGCGCAAGGCTAACAGTCGTCGGCGGGCCTGCAGTAACTGATCCCGCGTCAGAGCATATTCAGGATGCGGGTCGGCACCCACCGGACGGTAAACGTAGTACCAGATATACATAGCCCCGCGGCGGATAAACTCTTCCAGGTAGGCATCGGACAGACACTCCTCCAGATTGTCGCGCGTCAGGGTCGTCGCAATCCCATAAAGCAAACGGTACCGCTGCAACCGAGCCAGTCCCTGCATCACGGCTTCATAGACCCCCGCACCGCGACGTCGGTCGTTATTGGCCGCGAAGCCGTCCAGACTCACCAACGGCGTGACGTTCCCCAACTGCTTCAATTCGCGCACCGTCGCCTCGCTGAAAAACATCCCATTCGTGATGACCTGAAAATAACAGTCGGGATGTCGGCGAAAAACATCGAGCAGTCCCTTATAGAGGAACGGCTCACCGCCGAGCAGCGTGTAATAATAAGCATGAGCGCGTTTACCCGATTCGATGATGCGATCAATGTCTTCGGGCCGCAGGAAATGAGCCTTGCCTTCTTTTTCGACCCAGCAACCGTGGCAGCGCAAGTTACAGATATTCGTGAGAGCGATGAACATGAACGGCGGATACAGTTGCTTACGGCGCAATCGGCGTCGGTAGGCCTGCACGGCCAGGAAACCCTTGGCCACCCACAACCAGGCCGCCTTGAGCGCGATGCGCGTGTCTAATTCCGTCATCACTCGCCACAGTAAGCGCCCCAGCATCCGCGTTCTCCGTTGCCTAAGCTGAAAGTTTCTTACGTTTCACAACCCAGAGTTCAAGAGAGCCGACCGACATCCATTAGACTCATAAGGGGATATGTTCGCCAGTCAATAAATACTTGACTTGACTAATGGGACGTTTTTGTCAGTTTGCCTGGCAGTAAGTTTGCTGGCTAAGTAACGAAGCCGGCCACATCGCTATGTCACACATAACCATGCGAAGTCGTGGGGCAAGTCGCGTCAGGCCAAACGACCGGGGAATAATCGCTTGGATCGTGGTTAGTTGTTCCGTCTGCATTCAGCGAGCCGGGCCGCGTGTCCATGCGCGGTAGCGGGGTGAGTTCCCCGATCGTGGTTAGCTATTCCGTCAGCATTCAGCGAGGGGGGACTTATCTGCGTTCCTGCTATTGGCGTGTGCCCAGGCTATTTCGTCGCGCGAGAACGATAGCGATCGGCTTGCGTTCAGGGGCCAACGGTGAGTTTCACGGTGCGGGGAGGGAGGCAGATTTGGTCGTTGCAGGCTTGGTAACGTACGGCGACGGTCAGAGGCGAACTGTCCAGTTGGCCCTGACTTTCGCCCCGCCGGAGCACGACGCGGATTTCGACCTCGTCCTGGTAAATGCGATACGTTTCGCCGGCCACGGTCTTGGTCTTTCCTTGCGGATATTCGACCTGCACTTCGCGCAGCGGGACGGCCGCGCTCACTTGGACGGTAGTGGCAATCGGCCCGCTCGCGCCGACTGGGTTGGCGTAGATATACCACCCGTTTTCGAGGGCGAGCCTGACCGTGAGGGTCTGACGCCCTTGCGAATCGGGTTTACTCAGCTGAGCGGTGATCCGCACGGGCTGCGGCTTAGTTTCCTGAGCCTGCGCTAAGCTGCAAGTTACTATCACGCCGAGGCTCACGCTGAGCCAACTCCGTTTGGCGGTGCCTGTCATCGTTCACTCCTTTTGGGGTTAATTCGGCTCACGAATCTCATCGCTACGCCGCGCGCCTGCAGAGTTGATCCTGCTTACCATCTTAAGCGAGTGGCCTGGGAGGAGCACCTCGAAGAAAAGCGGTTCTGCGAATCCCAGCATACTGCGGGGCGCCTTGAGGTTGGCCAGGCTAATCGTCCCAGCGGGCAGCAGAGTTACCGACGACGCCTGGCTCCGGTGTCGCGCTGATGGTACCATCCTGCCGCGGTGGTCATAGAAGCCAAGGACGCTCGAAGGGTACATAGTCCCGCGACAAAATTTCAGTGCGCGAAGGCCAAGAGCGCTGGCTCGCGTTGGGACACCTGGTGGCACGTTTTCGATGAGAGGCCTTCACTTTGGGACAGGGTGCGCGGCGGTTTATTCTCCTCCGCGGAGCCAGCTTCGTCCAACTTGGAAGGACGGGTCGGTTCGCGGAGCGGTGGCGCGGCGCGCCCTCGCATGGGTCGAAAACGTGCTGGACGTTTCTAGGATGCCGCTCAGGGATCTTCGGTCAAGACAAGGAGCGCAGTTAGAGCGAAGCCGTTATCGGTAATCCTCGGCCCGCAGGGAGACGCAGAGGATTTCCTTATCGTTGCGAACAAACATGCAGCGGTGAGCAAATGCGGGGTGGACCCAGACGACCTCACGGCCCATGGCAACGCCGGTGGGTTCGATCACTTTGGTTCGGG
>JANWVZ010000274.1 GCA_025056555.1 Gemmatales bacterium
CGGCGGTTATGCCGTTCAAGAGAGTCTTAATTATCTGGCGCCGATACCATTCCTTCTCTGCAGCCGTGGCAACTTGGGCCAGACGCTCATAGTCCATCTCGAAACAAGGGTCGTAACGCGTTAGGTTTTCTAACAGGTCTAAACCAATTTTTTGCACAGTGATACGGCGGTCTAGTTCTTTCCGGGACAAGCCTGGCTCATTCAGCTTCGGTAGTGGAGGTGCCTCAGCAAGCCAAAGGTCAGTGACGACCAATATATGCGAGCGCCAATTTTCAAGATCGCTGGTGCCTGAGTTGGGCTGGTTCGGTACTTGCGCTAAGAATTGACTTGGCCCAGCCAGGCGCACGCCGATGAGCCAAAACACAAATAACACGGCGAGCCCTACCCCTGTCAGCGCCACACCTGTCCGCAACATGATCGTCGCTCCGAATAGTGGGAAATGATCCGCAAGGATACAAGCGCGGTGTCCACGGCTTCGACTTGAAACCGCCCGCATGTTAGCTTTATTGTAAACACGATGGGGTTAGTCGCCACGTGCGGCGCAGTTAGCCGCCGGCGACTGCGGGAATGATGCTGATCTGATCGCCGTCTTTAACGGGCGTGTCGAGATTGTCCAGGAAGCGAATATCTTCGTCGTTGAGATAGACGTTAACAAATCGGCGAATCTGGTTCCCGTCGAAGAGCCGTTGGCGCAGCTCGGGAAATTGGCGGGTAACGTCGTCGAGGACTTGGCCAACGGTTTGGCCTTGACCGAGAACCGTATCGTGGCCTTGAGTATGAATCCGCAGCGGAGAAGGAATCTGCACCGCAATCGCCATGATTATCCTCGCAGTGCCAGCATGTGGATAATAATGCCGCAGGCCCAGAAGGTGGTGACAAAGCTGAGACAGTCGCCAACGGTCAGCCACCAGGGTCGTGCGCGTCCCGCTTCCCAGACCAAGCGCTCAATCCGACGCCATTGGACGTGCAAAATCAGGCCCAGGAGCAGCAGATAAGTTTCCAGGGTCAGCTTCAGTTCCAGCCAGCGTCCGTGTAACAATGCTATGCTGAGCAGCACTTGGGCAGTCATGTAAAAAATAAGCACTCCCCAGCCGACTATGCCCAACACACGGGCTTCCAGCGGTAATGGGGGCGGTTCTATAGAAGCGTCGGGCCAATCAAATTCCGAGGCAGACATCGCCAGTTTCCTGGGGTCGCTCCGGGACAGAGAGTGACTCGTTCGCCAACTCTATTGTACCAAGGCCAGTTGCTTATCTGCGAGGCGTACGGGAGCAACTGTGCTTTGGCCCGCTTCGAGAAGCTGCTCGAATTCCTCCAGACGTGGGGCGATGCTGGGTGCCTCTTTTAACACTCCGTAAAGCGCTTCCTGAGTTTTCAGGCCGTTGCCTGTGATGCACAGAACGATTTCTTCGTCGCGTGGAATGTGCCCCTGATCGATGAGCTTTCGCGCCACGGCCAAAGTTACGCCACCTGCGGTCTCCGCGAACACGCCTTCGGTTTCGGCTAGGAGAGTCATGGCCTCGGCGATTTCTTCATCGGAGGCATCCTCGGCCCAGCCACCTGTTTCGCGGATGACGCGAATGGCGAAGTAACCGTCAGCTGGGTCGCCGATGGCCAGCGAGCGGGCGATGGTCTGAGGCGATTTCACGGGCCGATGCGTGTCCCAGCCGTTTTTCACTGCCGTGCTAATCGGGGCGCAGCCGCTGGCTTGGGCACCATGCACGCGATAGCGCTGCGGCGCTACCCAGCCGAGTTGCTGCAGTTCCTGGAACGCTTTGTGGATTTTGCCGATCAGACTTCCGCCTGCCATGGGGACGACCACATGCTGCGGCAACCGCCAACCGAGTTGCTCGGCAATCTCGAAGCCCATGGATTTGGAACCTTCCGCATAAAACGGCCGTAAGTTAATGTTCACCAGTCCCCAACCATATTTGAAGGCAATCTGTGTGCACAACCGATTCACCTGGTCATACGTGCCCCGCACGCGAATCAGGTGCGCACCGTACACTTGGGTGCCGATGATTTTGGCCAACTCGATTTCCGCAGGCACCAAGATATAGGCGCGCAGTCCCGCCGCGGCCGCGTTAGCAGCTACGCTGTTGGCTAGGTTCCCCGTGCTGGCGCATCCCACGGTATCAAAGCCGAATTCGCGAGCCTTGCTCAAGGCCACGGCCACGACCCGGTCTTTGAAGGATAATGTGGGAAAGTTCACCGCGTCGTTTTTGATCCACAGTCGCCGCACACCGAGCGCTTCAGCCAGGCGTGGCGCTGGGAGCAACGGCGTCCCGCCTACGTGGAGGCCGACGGTCGGCTCACCGTCCAACGGTAACAGTTCGCGGTAACGCCACATGGTGAACGGTCTTTTTTCGACGTCCTGTCGGCGAACCTGCTGAGCGATCGCCGCATAATCATAGTCCACTTCCAGCGGGCCAAAATCGTCCGAACAGAAATTGATCGGTTCCTGCGCATAGCTTTTGCCACACAACCGACATTTCAAGCCGCGTACCAAGGTGGTCTTCACCATAAGCCTCCTCGATGCCTACTGGGAAAAGGGTCGTATCATGCGGACACAGTGACATTGCGTTGTCCGAGCGGAGTTAGCGTAAGCCTGAACCACCGCTGGTCCGAACGCTCGCTACGCTTCAGAGTGCCCCAACCCGACCAGCGAACAGGCTCGACGTCCGACCGCTCCTGGGATCAAAAACGCCTCTCCCCGGGGTCGAGAAGAGGCGCAAGAATCGTGCTTACGCATCTCATCTCTCCCGGTTCGCTGGCCGGGCGGGAATTAGCACCTGACGCCGAGTCGCTCGGCCGGTTGCTGTGGCTTCACAGGGCCCGTTCCCTCCGCCACTCTGGATAAGACGCGTTGGCTTAGCTCACTCCCAGAGCACGCACACGCGACTGTTCCGACAATTTCCCTCGATTCTAGAACCGCCGCGCACCCCAGGCAAGGGCCGCGTCAAATTTTTCCTGGCACACGCTGGGCAGGTCTAAACTTCCCATTCATGTGACCCGCCTAAGCCGACTCACACTGACCGTTGCACGACCTAGGTCGCTTACGCCCAACCATTGAGTCGAAGGAAAGTCTCAC
>JANWVZ010000275.1 GCA_025056555.1 Gemmatales bacterium
GACGCCATCCCCGAAGGTACAACACCCGTTTCTCCAGTGCGGGTGGACGGCTCTTCAGGTCCAGTAACGCGGTTGTCTTCCGCAGTGCCCGAAGTGGAGGTGGTAGCGGTAGTCCGCGTGGTGTGTGAGTTCTGAAGTCCCAACTCAAAGTCTTCTCAGCATCGACTACCGATACTATGGGCCGTTGGCATGGCCTGGCCCTGGAAGGATAGACCCGTAACCAGTCACAGAATCCGTACGATACTAACAAGAATGCAGTGAGGCGGAGACGCGCGACATGATCGCTGGCCAGACTGGTTATGTTCTGCCTGTCGGCAGTTGGTGGCCATGAGTCCACAGGTTCCGCCCCATCTCTAAGAGTCCTTGAGCTGTCGGGCCAATGCTTCCACTGCTTTCAAGAGCTGACGCACCTCATCGGCTTCAGGATAGTCCTTTATCATCTTGTTCACGAGCGCTCGAGCTTCTTCCAGCAATTGGATGGCTTCCTTCTTCTCTTGCTGCTGGGACAACCACTGGGCCAACACCAATAAATGGTTTGCCAGCCGCAGACGAACCTCCGGATGGTTCGGGGCCAATTTGAGCAAAACGCGTTGAGCCTGCACACCCCTCCGCAAGAAACTCACTGCCTCAGTGGGCCTATGTGACTGATGCAGCAACAGCGCTAAATTGCCGCAAGAAGAGGCCAACTCTAGATAAAACGCCGGGTGGTTTGGTCGTTGCTTTACCAGACTTTCATACAAGTGGATGGCTTCGCGATAATACTTTTCTGCTTCCCTGGGTGCGTTCTTTTTTTCCAAGAATACACTGAAGTTGAAATAAGCCAGAGCGAGGTCATGGCGGCATTCTGGCCGGTTGGGAAATTTAGCTGCATCCTCTTGGAAAATCACTAAACCTTGCCGAAACCATTTCTCCGCCTCCTCAATTTGTCCTCGAAGTTGGAGCGTGCTTGCGACGTTGAAACTAATCTGTGCGTAGTCCCGCCGATATTCGAGCACTTCCGGGTATTCCGCAGCGAGCGCACGCCGCAGTGCTAACGCCTCCTGATAACACAGGAAAGCCTCTTCGAGGCGATTAGTCGTTTGCAAAAGTGCGCCCAAGTTGTTATAGGCCATGGCGAGTTGTCTGCGATATTGTGGAGGTCGGGGATGTTCGGCTACGAGTCGTCGAAGTACGGCCAGGGAACGAAGATAATTTTTCTCCGCATCCTCAAAGCCTCCAATTTCGCCCAAGAAATGGCCTAAATTGGTCAGCGTCGTGGCTAACTCAACAACAAAATCGGGATTATCAGGATAATCGGCTACAAGCCGTTCCCGAAGGACGATGGCTTGCTGCAGCGCATGCTGCGCTTCCGCGAGCTTTCCCAACTCAGCTAGCAAGGTGCCCAGGTTGTTATAAGTCCGAGCCAGTTCCTGCCTATACTCGACCACAGAGGAGTGCTCAGTTGTCAAGGCGGTGAGTAATTGGACACTTTCCGAGTAACTCTCTTCCGCAGCCTCCATGTCACCCAGCTGCCGCAATAAGTTACCAAGGTTATTCAGTAACTTAGCCAGTTCCACGCGATAATCAGGCCTTTGCGGGTAGAGAGCCACGATTTGACGGTAGCGATTTCTCGCTTGTTCGAACACCTGTCGGGCTTCTCGAAAACGTCCAGTTTGTCGCAGAAGGCTGCCATGATTTACATAAACCCGAGCCAGTTCCGCCAGGGATTCCGTATTTTGCGGGCGATTCTTGGCCAATTTCTCGTAGAGAGAGGTCGCCTGACGATAAGAATTGTCAGCCTCTCGCACGCGCCCCTGCCGTTGGAGAACCACCGCTAATTTGTTGGACGTGGTCGCCTGGAGCGTCGCCCAATCCTCCCAGAGCGAACCTTCCCTGATGTTCTCCTCCACAATTGCTAACGCTTTGCGAAAATACGCTTCGGAGTCGCTGATACGCCCGGTATCTGAGTAGAAAACCCCCAAATCGTTATGAGCCGACGCCAGCGCCATGCGGAAATTCAGATTGTTGGGATATTTCTCAACTAAGGCGTCATGCACGGCGAGAGCTTGTTTGAGCATGGCCTCCGATTCCTGCTCGCGACCTATTTTGTGCAGCAACAACCCCAGATTCTTCCCCGTATTGCCCACGGCTTCTAAATATTGACGATTCGTGGGCTCTTGAGCGGCCAACTTTTCGGACAGTGCCAGGGCGTACCGATAAGCGATCTCGCCTTCCAAATCTTGTCCCAAGATCACATAAATGCGCCCCAACTGAAAATAGACTGTAGCCTGTCGGAAAAGCTCCAGCTCAGTGGCCTCGCCATAACTCGCGTATTCCCGATAGAACCTGACCAAGGCTTGGAGTAATTGTTTTTCCTCGGCGGTGAGGTGGGGTTTGCGGCTGAGCTGGTCGAGAGCTTGATCGGAGGCGATCAGTTCGATGGCTTGACGGGCACGTTCGGCCGCGCTTTCCGCTTGCTCGCGACGTTCTTCCGCCAGCTTCCGGGCCTGCTCGGCTTGTTGGAAGCTGGTCTCGGCACGTTGGCGTTCGACTTCCTCGCGGCGGAGCGATTCATTCAATTGCTCGTTGGTTTGCTCGAGTTGGCGGTTTTTCGTCCCCAGAACCGTCGCAAAACCGGACAGCAACAGAGCAGCCACCAGCACCACGGCCCCACCCGTAGTCATCAGCACGCGGTGGCGTCGTGCCCAGCGCGCTAACCGTTCCCGCAACGATTCCCGATACGCCGACACCGGTTCATCCGCCAGCCACTTCTCAATATCCGTGGCCAAATCCTCGGCGGAGCGGTAACGCTTATCGCGCGATTCGGCCATCGCCTTGGCGCAGATGGCCACGAGTGCGGGAGGCAGCCACGGTTTGAGTTTGCGGGGTGGTTGCGCGGGTCGGCCTTGGGCGAAAGGCGGCTGGCCCGTCAGCAGGTGATATAACGTAGCGCCCAGCAGGAACACATCGGTACGTTCGTCGGCAGGTTGACCGGCGAGTTGTTCGGGAGCCATGTAGGCCTTCGTACCCAACACCGCCCCGGGTGCCGTCAGCGCAGGGTCAGTGCGATCTTCGTGATTCGTAACCTGAGTGGTGGAGTCGGTCGCCT
>JANWVZ010000276.1 GCA_025056555.1 Gemmatales bacterium
AACACCACCCAACCGGCTTGCAGCAAGGCGGCCGTCGTCCGGCAGGCGGCCTGGTAGCGGGCCTCGCGCACGGCCGGGTCGGGATGCGAGTAGGGGGAGGCCAGGTAAATCACGCCGACACCTCCTGGGCAGCCAGGATGCGCTCCGCCTTGCGGCCCGTGAACTGCTCGTAAAAGTGTCAAATCAACATAATGAAGAAACCGTCCGGTCTAGTTAAAAAACACACCTTCGCTATTCATCACACCTATTATCGCAGCCTTTCAATAAACATTTGTATTGATGTTATATATTGCTTGACTATGCTACTGGTTTAGTACACTAGTTATGAAGTTTTATTTCAGCAATTGCTCAATCCTTTTAAGCTCGGCCTCAGCAGCTGTTACCATTGCATCCAGTTGCTTGAATCGAGGTTCAGCCGAACTCCGGTGTCGTTTCTTTTCTGCGACCAGCGTTTGAAGTGTACCATCAATCAGCGCAATGTCGCTATTAATATTATTAACGATTCGGTCTCGCAGCTTCGCAAACTGTTCGCGTAGGGATGTTCGAATCGCTTCATGCTGGGAGAGCTTAAACTCGCTCATTTTGGAACAAATTCCTTGCAGCACCTGGCCGCGAATCTTTTCCCGTATACGCTGTCCCCTCAAAAGAATCAGGATACCGCTAATCAGGAAGCCGATGCCTGGCAGGAAGTTAAGCGTCATGTGAGCCAACACATCCAAGATAATGCTCCCCATGACCGGTGCCAAGTCTAGGCCTAGTTCCTTAATGCCTACGTTGATCCCGCTCTGCCTGGTCAAAAACTCTGATAGCCACTTGTGCAACTGTTCCTGAGCAGTCAGCTCTTGTCCTGGTTGGCCTATTTGCTGTTCTATCTCCCCAAGGACGCCCAGATATTTGCCCGCATCCTTTTGCAACTGGCGCTGCACCTCGACAGCCATGCCGTTGAGGATGGTCCGGGCGTAGCCTTCTCCCCAGGCTAGCACCTTAGGCTTAAAAAAGCGGGCGATCTGCGGCTGCAGGTGTGCCGAAATAATGTCTCTGAATTTCTGTCCCTCGGGGCGGAATAAGTCCAGGGCAGCGTCAATACTCATGAAGATCCTGTCAGCCCGGCCTAAGTCGAGCTTTTCCACCATATCAGGCAACAACGGTTCGACATGTTCTGCGACATAAGCATCAAATGATTCGCATAAATGTTGTGATATTTCGCTGGCCTTGGCGGTCAAGTAGTTGTCGATCTGCTTGGCCATGTCGCGAAGCATTTGCAACTTGGGCTGCAATTCGGTATTCTTCCGCTCAAGTTCCTCTAGAGGTTGACTAAGATTAGTCTTCTGTGCCTGAACAAACTTCATGATAGAGGCGCGAGTTTCCCGGGCTAGAGTACCGTCGCTAAGCTGGCGAGCGCGATGGCGTTCTTCGCTCAAGAATCGCACCAGGGCCTCTTCAAACGCAGGAATGTTGGTTTCGCGAAGCTTCACCTCGTCAGGCCTCTGTGATAGCCGCTGTTGTAGCGCCCCCAGCGCGTTTACCCGGAAGATGCGGTTTTCCGAGTAGTCGACACCATCCACGCGACAAAGAGGTTTCAAGCGGGCTTCGATCAACTTCTCCTGTTCAGCGAACTCCCGACGCACCTCTTCGGGATCGCTGGGATCGACTAGGCCGTCAAGAATCTGGTTCCAGCGGTTGATGAGAAAGAAAAGGTTACGTCGTTTTCCTAACGGCGTCAAGGTGTTGGTGATGAAGCGGAGCTCGCGCTCGTTAAGTAGTTGCGTAGCGCTCAAAACCATAATAATGGCATCGGCCCCTCCCTCTCCAAGAAACTCCAGCACACGTCGTTCTCGAGCGGGATGCTCACCTAAACCTGGCGAGTCTACGAATTCGACGTTATCGCGGCACAATTCCAACGGATACGATAGCACGGCTTCCCTGATGCCGCCAAAACGATCGACAAGTTGTTGCTCTAGCTTGGCTTCGTATTCCTCCATATGTTGGGCGTTAGCACTATCGTAAGCGGTGTCGTCGACCTTCAGTTCATATTTGCGCATGAATTCTTCGGTGGTCAGAGTTTCAATTCTGCCATCCTGGAAAACCACATCGACACGTGGTGGGTCACCGTAACGGATAACGGTGACAACAGCAGTGCAAGGGGCCGCCTTCTGCGGCAGGACCCGCTTTCCAAGCAAGGCGTTAAGCAAGGTTGATTTGCCGCGTTTAAACTCACCTACTACAAGGATAGTGAAGCGATTTGCGCGCAGCTTAGCAGCACGATCACTGAGGCGATTCCGTAAGTTGTCAAGGCCGGGCTCGGCTGCTAGAAGAGCAGCCAACCGGTCCCAGGCGTCAGCCGTCTGCTCGGCGTTTATTTTGATTTCATGGAGATTCATTGGCACTCCTGAGTCAATTTCCAACGTTGCCGCAGCCGCTCGCACTCCTCCCGCACGGAAGGCGGCGCGTGGCGCAACCGGGAGCTAAACCAGGTGGAAAGCCGCTGTTCGGCTTGCGGCCAACCTCGCAGCGGGAGAAATGCTCCATGCTCTTTGGACGCCGGGGGTCTTGAGGCGGCCAGTTTCGTCCAGCGTGACTGTAATGCATATACGATCACGGCCGCGATGATTCCGCTCAGATTGCACAGTACGTTCGCCAACCACGAAGACAGGAAAGGCAGCGTTATCAGGTAAACGCTGAAGCAGGCTACCAGGCCAGCCATGATTGCCAAGCCGAATCGCTTGCCCACTTTCACTGCCACCCTTGGTAGGGCTTGGCCAAGGCCAGAATCTGGAGGGAGTGGAGTAGGTTTTTCTGGTGGCACATACTCCAGTACAGCACAAGCAGCCTCTGCTTCCACTGCTAATCCTGCTTTGACCCCAGGGCGGATAGTTTCTGCGTAGGTGAGCGTTGTTGCCGGTAGGCTTTGGCCGGTTGTCCAGCCGCGCACGGTATCGACGAAGAACCGGCGGACATCCTGAGTACTGGTGAATTCACCGAGAATCGCCATCTGCGAGATCTTCTGTCCCAGCACTGCAAGATGATGATCAAACTGGCTGATGCAGTG
>JANWVZ010000277.1 GCA_025056555.1 Gemmatales bacterium
GCGCCAAATGATTCAGACCCAGACGGGTGAACTGCGGATTATTCTGACCAATCGTGGCGCGATGAGTTTACAAGACGTGGAAGTTGTCCTGCATTTGCCTCGAGTACTTCGCGGAGAAAGCACCCAGCCGACAGGTCAAACACGAGGCCAGGAAATCACCTGGAAATTGGGAAGCATCGGACCCCGTATTCGGGAGACATTTTCAGTTCAGGTCCGAGCGCTGGGCACTGCCAACGCCGCAGTCTGCCATGTAACCGTGCTAGCTGGCGATGGCACAGGGGCCGCTGCTTCCTGCTCACTTCGTATTGTTCCAGCCGAATAAGCCGGCGACCTCCTGGAAATACTTTCCGTTACTCACCATACACGCCTGGGAACCAGTCCGGTTCGCGCCTGGTTAGCGTTCGGGCATAGAGGTCAGCCACAGTATGCAAGCTCCAACCTGTCAGCGCTCGGCGGGGTCGCGGCCATTGAGCCAAGGGCCGGCCAGTTTCAGGTTGTAATCGGGCGTCTTGACGATGCAGCCCGTGTCTCCTGCCTGCCAGCCGAGGATATTGTTGGGTTTGCCGCGTTCGTGGCTGCGTTTCTCCCACATAGCAGCCCAGGAGCCATCCTCGGGAATGGGTTTGCGTTGCACTTTGTCCCAGCGATACACTTTGCCGTGGCGATAACTGAGCACCCCCAGGTTCACAGTGGTGAAGGCGGCAGCGCCCAATTCTGGCGGGGAGAGGGTATCCCGTCGGCCAGCGCGGACGCAGCGGAGAAAATCGTCCCAAAGGGCTGCGGTGTCGGCATGGCGCCCCTGCGGCGGTTTGCAATCTACAAATTCGCCACGGATGCGGTCTTCCAGGCGGGCCGGCGTTCCTGCCCCTCCGGCCGGCTCATCCGGGATTATCTCGAATCCTCCCTTGACAAACTTAATCGTGCCTAAGCGGCCTCGAATCGTTTCTTCAATGGGGTAGCGGTTAATCATCGTCGCGGTGACCAATAATTGGCAACCCTCGTCGTAATCCGCAACTACGGTTGCTACGTCAGGCACATCACGACCATCGTATTCGAGGTAGATACCGCCCGCGCCTACTACGCGAGCGGGATAGCGCACCCCCATAGCGGCGATCAGATGCGTCACCTGATGCACGAACAGGTCAGTGAACATGCCCCCGCCGAACGGCCAATAGCAACGCCACTGGGCAAACAGCGCACGGTCAAAAGGCAACTTCGGCCCAATCGGCTGACCGTCGAACACGCTGAACTGATGCCCCAGAAACATATCCCAATCTATGGTCTTGGGCGTCATTTCGCGTAACACCGGATAATATCGCCACTGCCCCTCGATAGAATTGCGATAGTAACTGGTCTGCCCCTGGGCTACGTGTCCAATCTTACCATTGCGGATATATTCATAAGCAATGTTCCAGGTGGGGTCGGCCATAGATTGGACGCCCACCGTCATGACGCGGTTGTACTTTCGCATGGTATCCACCACCGCGTGAGCCTCGTCAATGGTGCGGGTCATGGGCTTTTCGCAATAGACGTGCTTGCCTGCTGCGGCGGCATCTATACTCATCTTGGCGTGCCAGTGGTCGGGAGTGCAGATGCATACTACGTCTACTTCCGGTAGCTCCAGGATGCGCCGATAATCCTTGGTAACATGCTTGGTGTCGTCGGGACGCAGACCACATTTCCTAGCCGACGGATACAATCCCTGACTGTAGCTCCGCTGGACCACTTTGCCTTCGCGCACCGTTTCGTAGGTTCCCTCAAAACCGTCCCAGACGTCGCAGACCGCTACTGGCTCCACGCCCTTGTTCTGCTTCTTGAATTCGTTGATGATTTCAATATGGGCTTGACAACGCCCGCCAGTGCCCAGAAAGGCAACTCCGAGGCGTTCATTGGCACCATAAATGCGACCGTAGGTCCGCGCTGACAGCGCCAGGACTCCGGCCCCCGCTGCTTTCAGGAAAGCACGTCGCGGCATTTTCGGCATAGCTGGCCTCCTCGATGAAGGTGCATAGAAGGTGGGCGTGTGCAATACGTTTCCGCTCAGGGCCGCTTCTGCGACAGCAGCCACGCATAAAGCTCTTTCGTGCTATAAGCAAGGTCCCAACAATTATGTCCGACGCCAGGGTATTCAGTATAGCGGGGAGACGCACCGGCGGTCTGCAAGGCTTCAATCATTCGGCGCGACAATTCCACACGCACCGCTTTATCCTGGTCGCCGTGGAAGCACCAGACGGGGATATGTTTGATTCTCTCGGCCCACTGGGGATCACCGCCACCGCAGACCGGCACGATCGCCGCCCATTTGTCGGGATACCTGGCGGCCAGACTCCACGTGCCGAATCCGCCCAACGATAATCCCGTCAAATAAATGCGTTTGTTGTCAATGTTGTATTTCTTCTGGACGTATTCCAGAATGGCCATGGCTCGCTTGGCTTCATCCCCTTCCGCCATCCAGTTGCGGTTAGCTCGGCAGCGCGGAAAGAGGACAAAGAAAGGGAAATCCTTTTCTCCATACTTACGAATTGCTGGGCCGATACCCACTTCGCTGGGCTTATACTTGCCTCCTTCCCTTTCGCCTGCACCGTGGAGAAAAAGAATGAGCGGATAAGGTTCCTGACCGGTGTAACCGTAAGGAATAAACAGCTCAAAAGCTACCTTTTCCCCATTGGGTGATATCCAAACTTCGGTTACAAACCCACGATGCTCAGGCTTTTCCTGAGCCACCATATGTTGCCAGGAAATCCAAGTCAGTGCGAAGTATATTAGCCAAGTCAGCCTGTACATGATCTTCCCCTCACCAAGCGGTCGGCCCATTGTGGCGCAAACCCAGCTCAGGGCACGAGGGCGATTTTGTGCACGACATATTGCATGCGCCAGTCGCCCCGAAGTTTGTCTATGAGCCAGGGCGGCCATTATTGTAACAAATTGCACTATTCCAGCCAACCGCCTACTGCACTCCGTGATAATTCCAACACCACTTGTCTTCGCGTGAAAACTTAGTAGGAGCCTCCGAGGTATTCCGTGAAAGAATCAGGCCAACG
>JANWVZ010000278.1 GCA_025056555.1 Gemmatales bacterium
CCTGCCCCAATTTTGCCAGAGGAAGAACCTCCTGCTCAAGCCCAAATTACCCGCCGACGTATCATTCGCCGTGTTCTGCAAACCCTTCGTCGTCAGTTTAGCAAACAAACCTGGGACATATTTACCATGATAGTCTTACAGAATCGGCCGGTTCGCGACGTGGCGGCAGAGTTCGGCATGACCGAACCGGCAGTCCGTCAGGCCAAACATCGTGTCCTGCACCGTCTGCGGGACGAGTTACATGAATTGATCTGAGGCCCACATATTCGGGCCTGTCTGTGACTATGCGCGGCAGAAAGCGAGCGGCTCGCGTCACGCTCGCGCGTTTTAATATAGCGCGGCACAGCCGTGGCCTTGGAAGCGAATCCCTAACCTGGGAGCCTGCCATGTTCGAACCACTGGAAGAATGTCTTCTCCAGGAATTGGCTGCCCTCGAGGCCGACCCGAATTCCCCGTCCGTCCCGAAACGCGCCAAGTGTTCAACGAGGTGACCAAAATCCTGATGGAACTGATGCAACCGTTGCCGCCTGACCCCTATCAGGCCGAGCCTGAGTTCCGAGAGTTGTTGCCGCGACTCCAGGCCTTGTTAGCCCAAGCGCCTGCTTCTCGATCTTCCCAGGACAATTCCTGCGAAATTGCAAGGCCGGCCACAACGTCCACCGGACTTCAACCCGGCAGCCGCTTTGGCCAATATGAAATCCAGGCGGAACTGGGACACGGCGGCATGGGATCCGTCTATAGAGCCAAGCATCTGCACCTGGACAAAATCGTTGCCCTGAAAACCATCATTCCCGAAAAGCTCAACCATCCCCAGGCCGTGGCGCGGTTCCACCGTGAGATGAAAGCGGTCGGGCGGATTGACCATCCCCATCTGGTGCGTGCCTTGGATGCGGGCGAAGAAGAGGGCATTCACTACCTGGCTATGGAGTTTGTCGAGGGGATAGACTTGGCGAAACTATTGCGGCAGCACGGGCCGCTTCCTGTGGCCGAGGCTTGTGAAATGGTACGCCAGGCGGCCCTGGGCTTGCAGGCCGCTCACGACCATGGACTGGTGCACCGCGACATCAAACCGAGTAACCTCATGCTGGCACGCTCCAAGTACGGCCCGCCTCTGGTCAAGATTCTCGATTTGGGACTGGTCCGCATTCAGGAAGACACGGCCAGCCCCAGCTACGAAGACTCTCCGACTGGTTCGGGCGTGGTCGTCGGCACGCTCGACTACATGGCGCCCGAGCAGGCCCGCGATTCCCGCAGTGCCGACATTCTCGCGGACATTTACAGCCTCGGTGCCACGTCATACGCTCTGCTGACAGGTCGGCCACCCCACTATGACCCGCGCCGGACTTCGGTCACGGAAAAACTCCTGGCGCTGCTGACGGAAGCTCCTACGCCCCTTTCCACGCTCCGCCCCAACTTGCCGTCCGGCTTGGAGCCGATTGTGGACAAGATGCTCGCCAAGGATCCCCAGCAACGTTTCCGAACGCCCGCCGAGGTCGTGGCCGCATTGACCCCGTTTACCGCAGAGGCCAACCTCGGTTACTTCTTCGGACAACTCACGCCCGCAGGGGCAGAGCCTGCCTCAGTGCCTCTGGTCGCTCCCCTGCCAGAAGCACCGGCTCCGGCTCCTCTCTCGCTCAGTTCCGTTCCTCGAATGCGGCAACTGCTCGAGTATTCTCAGGAAACCCTGGCTCGCTGGCGGAACAAGTCGGGACGATGGTTTCCGCTAGCTCTCGTGGGCAGCACATTTCTGCTGTTTATCGGCGTGTTTTCCTGGTTTTTTGGTGGCACCGTGGTGCGGGTCATGACCAATCAGGGGCTTCTGGTCATCGAAGCCGACGACCCGGACATCGAAGTGACCATCAGCAACCAAAGCGGTGTCATCGTGGATAAGCAGAGGAAACGGCAATACACGCTGCGGGCGGGCGAGAAGCACCAGTTGGAAGTGGTGGTCAAGGACGAGCATGGCGACATTCTCAAATTCGCCACGCGGGAGTTCACGTTGCGGCGTGGCGAACGCCTGGTGCTGCGCACCGAATTGCGGCTGGCTAAAGCGCCCCCACCGCCTACGCCCAAACCCGAACCGTCTGCGCCCCTGGTTCCTCAACCCGGCCAGAAACGCCTCCCGGCGGTCGAGCAAGCCCGCCTGGTCATGGACGGCCTGCGCAAGGCCAACCCACAAGCCAAGGTCAAATTCGAGTACGATATAGATACCGCCAGCGACCAGGTTGCCGTCTTCAGGATTCTCGGCGACGCCGTGCCCCACCTCGAGCCGCTCACTGCGCTCCAGCATTTACAGCACTTTTACTACGACAAGTTCGACCCCTACCGCGATGCTCCCGTAATACGTCGGCTACGCAGCTTGCAGACCATCAACCGCTGGCCCGTTGATACTTTCCACCTGGCCTATCCGCCGAACAAACCTCCTCATGGCCACGGCGTAACCAAAGAATGGCTTGATTCTGTGCGGGCCTTATCCGAAGCGACCAGAATTCGCGTGGTCATGAACAAGATTCAGGAACTCAATCCCAATTTCGACGGCAAATACGAGTTTGAAATCCACGGAGGCAAGGTAACCATCCTGCGCTTCAACACCCGCGCCGTTACGGATATCACTCCCCTGGCGGCCCTGGATGGCCTGACCGATTTGGACTTAGCTCTGCGTATGCAGAGTAAAACTTGGCTGAGTGATCTGACCCCGCTCAAGGGAAAGCCCGTCATGCGCCTGAATTTGGTCAATGCATATGTTACCGATCTATCTCCATTAGCGGGTATGCCTCTCCGCATGCTGTCATGCTATGGCTCCCGCGTCACCGATCTAAGCCCTCTGGCAAACCTACCTTTAGAAAACCTAAATCTAGCATCCACCGAGGTGCTCGACCTTGCCCCCCTTAAAGGCATGGGCTTGAAACAATTGAACTGCAGTAATACTAAAGTGGCCGATTTATCACCGTTGCAGGGGATGCCTCTTGAATACTTGTACTGCAGTGAAACACTAGTGCCTGACCTTA
>JANWVZ010000279.1 GCA_025056555.1 Gemmatales bacterium
TGAAGGCGCAACAACCTCCGGAGCTGGTAGTTGGTTCGAATATGCAGGTTTGGAGCTTAGATCCAGAATCGGTAGAAGTCCTCCAGCGGCTAGGAGACTCCTCCCATGGTGGAGAGGATTCTCGAGTTACTTAGTCGTCACCCAGAACAGCTAGATAAAGCTGGTCGAATTAAGTTATTGCAAAGCCTGGGAGACTTAGCCTATTGGTGGTTGCGCGACGAAGTATTGGACAGGTTGCCGCCGGAGTTTCGTAGGGGGGTAAACGGTACATGGCGGTGTAAGCCGGGAAGTTGTGCCATTTTGTTCGCCCAGAGTTACCCCCATCATTTTCCCGCGTTACGGCCTGCCTTTTTACTTCCCTTGCGTTGGTGCGCGGCAAACGGTCCTGATAGTTGCCTGCCGAAGAGTCTAATCAAATTGGCCGAGCAAGTTTCGACCGCCATCGCCCAAAGTTGTGGAAAGGAAAATGGCCCAGGAAAAGCCTGGCACCTCTATCTAGACTTAGAAAACAAACCTCGGATATCGTTTCCTGATTTGGCGGAAGCCCTCAACTTGTCGGTAGAATCCGGCTGGGGTTGGTTAGCTGCTGGTCTTCTCCTTGTTAGAAGTGCAGGGGTGTCCGACGATTTAGAACTGATGCCTATGCCTAATCCGAATGTGTGGATTACCGCGAGCTGGGATGGTCGCACTGGGTTTGTCCCCGTCAGCTTATTAGAGGCAAAAATTGCATGTGCTCTCAGGTATAAGGCACAAATCTTATTCGTGCCCGAGAGTCAGGTCACGGAGGCCCAGCGTTATTGCTGTGGCGACTCGAACCTCAGAATCATGGGTCTGCCCGAGCACACGACTAACCTTGGCGAGGCATTGGCTCCGTGTCTCCTCGAACTAGAAGTACCGCCCGCCGACGACGCCAAGGAATCACAACTCCAAGGTTATTTTCAACGCTTAGCGCGACGCAACCGAGAGCGCGCAAAGGCCTATTACCGCCAAAAATTGCTTCCCCGCATTGTCTGACGATTGAAAGCGCAATGGACTAGACCACCGTTAGCCTGTTTAGTTACCATACTGAGCGATAATCCGGAGCTGATACACCTGGCCATCGAGAGCACAGGGGCCGAATCGTGCCTGGTCTTGGCTACGCAAGATAAGGCAGAGCGCTGCCTTCCGATTTTACAAACCCTGCGTCGGGAGAGCACACATATATGTCATTTAGTACCACGTGTGTTTAGCGATACGGATGATTTATTGAGCCAATTGCGGGATTGTGTCCATGAGTTCCTCGAGAGCAGTGAACCTGAACGCGTTGGTCTTGACCTGACGCCGGGCACCAAGGAAATGACCCTCACTCTCGTCTTAGAGGGCGCTCAACCGGGGAATCAGTTAATTTATCTGCGCCATCGCTTGGAGCAGGGTTTAGTAGTACCTTTCTCTGAAAGTTGGAGGCTATTTCCGAATCCGAAACTGGTATAGGCTTGGTCGGCTATGCCATGGGAGTCCTAAACTATTACTAATCCGTAAAATGTCCGATAGGGAGGAGTTTTCTCATGCCAGCTACACCAAACGTGTCACAGAAGCCGTATTATCCGCCAAGTCCAGCTGTAGTTCCTGATAATCTGACCGCCTTGCCCCGTGGTTATGTTGGCCGAGCGCTCCTCGTGTTGATGTGTCTGTATCTGTTTGTGCTGGTGTATCTGGGATTGGCGGCAGGCTCCGCGTACCTGGTTTATTGGAGTGTCTGGAAGCTGCCCTGGGCACCGGAAGGTACACGCGGTAGGGCAGCCGCAGCTTATCTCTTCTTTGTGAAAATACCTGCCATGCTCGCCAGCGGAATGCTATGTCTCTTCTTAGTGAAGGGCTTGTTCACGCGTTCTCGGCGAGACCGCGACATGCTCATGGAACTGCGGGCCGAGGAGCATCCGCGATTATTTGCCTTTCTTCGTCAGCTCTGTCAGGAAGTCGCGGCGCCATTTCCGAAGCGGGTGTTTGCCACCTACGACGTGAATGCCGCGGTGTTCTATAACTCGTCCGCCCTTGGACTTTTCCTGCCTGTACGAAAGAATCTTCTCATCGGGCTGGGATTAGTAAACGTGGTGAACCTTTCTGAATTCAAGGCAGCCTTAGCCCATGAATTCGGTCATTTTTCGCAACGTACGATGAAGCTAGGGACCTATGTTTATACGATGAACCGCCTGATAGTGGACATGGTGTTCGAAAAGGACTGGTGGGACGATTTCTTAGATCAGTGGAAAGGCTGGGATTTGCGAATCAGCTGGCTCGCCTACGTGTTGGCTGCGTTTACCTGGATGGTGCGGAAAATACTCATGGGCATATTTCTTCTAAGCAACTTAGCCGAGCGGGGATTGAGTCGGGCGATGGAATTTCATGCCGACAAAGTGGCGGTGGCCGCAGCCGGCAGCGAAGCTCTGGTGCGTTGTCTCTATAAATTGCATCCTGGGTCGGAAGCGCTGCAAAGAGCGCTGAGCGACCTATATTGGGCCAGTGAACGCAAGCTCTATAGTCGCGATTTCTATTTTCACCACACCCGTGCCTTAGAGCATCTGAGTAAGGAAAAGAACGATCCCAGTTACGGCATTCCGCCACCGCTACCCCAAGATCCCCGACAACGACAATCCTTATTCCGACCAGAGGAGCCCGATGAGACCGATATCTGGGATACGCATCCGCCGGATTATCTTCGGGAACAAAATGCCTGCAATCCCTACATCCTAGCGGAACAAGACGAGCGCTCCCCTTGGCAATTATTTGGCCGCACGGATGAGGACATCCGACGGCTGCGCGAAAAGATGACACTGCGTGTTTATCGCCACATCTTAGAAGTTCGCGAGAAAAAATTGCCGCTACAGGCGCCGGAAACTGTTCAGCAGGAAATTGATGCTGAGCACGAGGCATTAACTTTCGATCCCAAATATCAAGGTCTTTATGAGAATCGTTATTTGTTCCTGGAACATCTTGAGGATTGGATGCAGGAAGCAGATGCAA
>JANWVZ010000027.1 GCA_025056555.1 Gemmatales bacterium
TAAGAAGGATGGTGATCCGGCTGACAAATCGCCCCAATGGGCTGAACGAATCGTTAGACTTCACGCCTCAGCCGGGCATTAGCGGCTTTTATAATCCCGCGACGGGCATCTTAGACCTCTCCGGGCCAGCTCCGATCGCGAGTTTTCAAACTTTGCTCCGCTCCGTGCGCTATGTGAACAACTCGCCGCTCCCCAACCCGGAGCCGCGAGTCATTCAGGTCTATGTGAACGACGGTTACAACAACAGCCCGATAGCCACGGCAACGGTGAGTTTCGGACCGACTTTGACCCGACCTCACCCCGGCGGTGGACAGACGCTAATCATTGTGGGCACGAACGGGAATGACCAGATTTATGTATCGCCTGTGACCGCGACGACGTTCCGCGTGATTCGCAATGGCGTCAATCTGGGCACTTTCAGCCGCAGTGCTTATCGGCGTGTGGCGCTATTCGGTTTGGCAGGCAATGACCGCCTGGAGGTGGAACGCACCTTGGCCTTGAATGCCGTTCTCGACGGCGGAGCGGGCAACGACGTCCTCCTCGGCGGCGCAGGGAACGACCTAGTCCTTGGACAGGCGGGCAACGATCAGCTCTTTGGGCGCATTGGTCGCGATCTGCTTATTGGCGGGGCGGGAAGCGATGTGGTGTACGGCCATGATCCCGGCTTTGGCCCCAGTGGCGACGACCAGGACATTCTCATCGGCGACCGCACGATCTATGACGACGACTTGAGCCAACTGGCCAGCATTTTGAATTTCTGGTCGGGACCAGGCGCCTATGGTACACGGATTGCGCTTATCAAAGCCGGGTTCGGCGGATCGCCGTTGACTACGGCACAGTTGCTCGGCGACAATGCGGTGGACCAACTCTTTGGCGGTTGGGGCGACGATTGGTTCCTGCGCTTGGCCACCAACGACCAACTTCCCGACCGCGTGAACACTGAGACAATTAACTGAGCCTGCCAAACTATTCCAGCCCTAGGGGTAAGATAGTCCCGAAGGTGTTGGCGGTGCGAGCGAACAGCCTGCAAGCTGCGCCTTAGGTAATAACGTGCCACCGTACTCAGGTGCCGAGTCCCCCTTGCCCCGTTGAAGTCGCAACAGTCAGTGACATCTCCGGGGTAACTCGCGACAGAGTTGTTGCCTCATCACCGGTGGATCTTACCTGCGTAGCCGCTCCGCAGAAACCGCCACAAACCCAGCACTAGCCAACTTGGCACACCGCTCGGAGTCTGATGTTGATTAGCATGGGGCGCGAGCCGGAACGCCCGCAAGAGCAAAGCTTCAGACTATGTTCGGTAACGCCTATTACCAAGGCAATCAATTCGTCCCATTAGCTTAGCAGGTCGGGACAATAGCTAGGGGCATAGTTGTCCAGGTGGCCGGCGGCGCCTGATTGCAGGACCTAAGAACGGGAGCAAGTTCATGGGAAACTATGACGTGCTCTTACTCTGGCTATGCTATGGGCTTGCTGGAAGGAAGTCGAATCAGAAGCTGAGTTACACGATAACAGCGGGCCCAAGGTGAGGCGTTTCTCTGGGTGTCATCGGATTCCCTCCTGAAGCGAAGAGTTCCAAGTTTTCAGCACTAAGAGCATCCGGTTGAGTAGCGTCTATAGTTAAGATGCTCATCTCTGCTTATCGGGCATAGTTGATGTTGCTCTTTTGTAGCAAGCGACTCCACGAAGCCGGTTCCAGTAAGGCGCATTCGAGCCGACGCTCAGACACGAGGCCCCTGCTACCTTGGATGAGGAACGTCCCAGAACATGATTGTAGCCATGGTTCCGAGCTATGATTACTGTTAGGCCGTCGTGCAATCTGGCAGATTGCCTTGGGCTTGCATCTGCCCCGTGGCTATCGGGGGCAAGTCCTCGAGGCGGTTGACTCCCAACATTCGCAGAAACTGCCGTGTGGTGCCGTAAAGTACCGGACGACCGAGTGAGTTTTGTCGCCCCACGATGCGTACCAAGCCCCGCTCCATCAGCAGCCGCAGTACGTCCGCACATTGCACGCCGCGGATCGCCTCAATCTCCGCACGAGTGATTGGCTGACGATACGCTATGATCGCCAACGTTTCCTTAGCTGCAGCCGAGAGCCTCCAATCGAAGCCAGTCATGCGAAGTCGAGCAAGCCACGGGCGATACTCAGGCCGCGTCGTAAGTTGAAAACCGTCCGCGATGGGCTGCACCGTGAACGGCGAGCCGTCCGCCTCCAGCAGGCTTTGCAATCGCCGCACTGCTCGACGGGCCTCGCTCGCATCGCGTAATCCGACCACCTCGGCGATTCGCTTAGCCGAAACAGGTTCATCAGCCACAAAAAGCACCGCTTCCACGGAAGCTACCACTGCATCACGCGCTCCCGGCCCAGTCGAAGTACCAGTTCCACCACAGGGCACGCCGGCAAATTGCCGTGCCCCAGCTGGACGAGCTAATTCTGCTAAATGACGCCTTGGACGGTACGGTAACACCCGACCCGAGGCTAATTGGCCAGCTATTGCGATGCACCCGAAAGCACCACGGCCAAGCATGCCTTGCCCGTTATAAGCACAAAAGACGCCTTGCCCTAGGCCCTAATCCCGGAACAAGGCGTATCTTACCGTCACCCTGGAGCCGCTTCAACGTAGGAGGCTCATCGAATCACATGCTGAAACTGCTGCCGCAACCACAGGTCGTGCGTGCATTGGGATTCTGCACCTGGAATCCACGACGATTGATCTCGTTGATGAAATCAATCGTCGCCCCGTCCACGTACAGCAAGCTCTTGCGGTCCACGACAATGCGAACACCATGCTGCTCCATTAATTCGTCGCTTTTCTCGTTGTAGCAGGTATCGAGGTCCAGCTTGTGCTGAAAGCCACTGCACCCTCCACCTTTGACCGACAAGCGCAGATACACCGCCTCGTCATTCAGGTATCCCGCCTGCCGCTGTTCCTCGACAATTCGCCTAATCTCTTCCGCCGCTCTTGGCGTCAGGGTTATCGCCATAGTATCCTCCCTCAAATGGGCTTTTGACACGGTTATACATGTACGTCTGCATACATTATAGTCTTGCCTATGAGCAAGTAAATTGGGACTGGCAAGTCAAATCTTGGGCTACCGTCACTGGTGCCAATCGCCTTCGTAGAAGCCTCGATACGAGCGACCAAACCATGCTGGCGAAGACGGTTGACCTTCTTGCCCCAGTCTATCTATCGCCGTAACCCAAAACCGAGTTATCCGATTCTTACCCACCCGATAGCGAAACTTTGGCTCCGTCACGGGCTTCTCCGTCACGCGAACGATCTCCCACGTGCCGCGAAGCATATAGACGTGATAGCCTGCAATATTTTGCTCTCGGGCGGCCTCCCATTGCAACTCGGCCCAATCCCCATCCTCGCGACAAAAAACATTACACGGCTCTGATGGAATGGTCAGGGCATAAGGCGACGGCCCACTTTCCAGACCCAGGTGATTCACTGCCCGAACCACATAAGCAAAGACTAACCACGGATAAGCCTCTTTTCCCTGCTCGTGGGATTCCAGGTTCACCTTGTCTGAATACTCACACTGCGAAATCGGTTCTCGTGTCAGACGCTGCCATTGTACGATGTCCACTACCTCTACTACATGGGGACTATCGTACTGGGGATCGTTATCACGCCAAGGGCCGGGGTTACCCTGCATGAGCGCACGAAATATCACGTTACCCCGGTAAACATGATAACCCACCACATCCTCGGCCGCATGAGGCCGCCACCGCACATGAACCTGATCTTTCCCGAGGACTGACACGATCGGCATTTCCGGAACGCGCGGTCGGCTGCGGGCCCGCCCACTTGGTGCACTCTCCCTTCCCTGAGCGTCCACAGCGGTCACGCGATACCACGTCGTGCGATCCCGGGCAAGCATAGGATCGTGCCAATGAGGCTTGGTGACTTCTTCCGCTAGGATATATTGCGTCTTCCAGGGTAAGTCTGCCACGGCCCGATAGACGCGATATTTCTGGGCGCCTGAAACCGCGGGCCAAGTCAGATGAACAGTACCATTTGCTTGGGTGATCGCCCGCAGAGGATAGGGCGGTCTAGGTCGTTCATCGGCCGGCGCTTCTGCGTAACGATACGTCCAAATCTCAGGACGGTTGGTCTTAGCTGAGGAACTTTCGAGAATAAATAAGTTTCGCTCCGCATCATAGTCTAGATTACGCGAGCGGCTCTTACTGGGATGAGGTTCACATGGTGGTTCTAACTTCCGCCACACACGCTTCCCTAAATCCAGCGCCCAGGTCTCATGTCCTTGGGTTTCATTGAGCCAGACTAAGCATAGTACTATACCATTACGGGCATCATAGGCTAAACGTGGTATTGTGCAATAATCCTTAGTGACTTTGTGGGCCGGTGGATGAGGTACCAACTCCCAGGCCTCCCAATCCTCTCTTATGAAATCATAAACCCAAGTTCGATTATCCACTAAATATTGACTACCAAACAGGACGACTTTATTGTGCTTAGCATCATAAGCGATTCCTGCACCGTCTCGTGGCGGTGGTGCATTCCTGGCAGGCAGAATATACAATTCATTAGCATAGAGGTCATAAGCAAATAAATAGTTGAACCTTCCGGCATTGGTCACACCGCCAAAACTAAGCACTAATTCATGTTCCGAATCGTAAGTGCCGCTACTGTTTAGCCCACCCACAGGCATTTTCCTTCGCCCTTGTAAACCATAAGGGGGTGGGCGCATATTGTGAAATTCATTCTGCTGCGGGTCATATATCCAAACGTGCGACTCCTTGAGTTTGACGCCGCGACTCCATTGGTAACCATGTCCGAGGCTGCCGCCAGGAAAACGAACCAGGACGCGATGCGTTCGATCGAATACGTTGGCCCCATCCACGCAGCAGGCTCCCGGGGGCGACGTGGGCGGAAATCGCTGTTGCCAGCGGCCTGTCTTAAGATCAAAAACAAATGTGTGAAACCCTTGGGGGATGCCGTCGTGCCCGCCATGATGAATCCAGAGCCCCGTATAAGGGTCATAGACGCCGCTACCCTCGTAAGGATAATCGGGTGCCGGGGCATCGGGTCGCGGACTCTGCAGCACCCAACAATTGACGGGATGTTGTCCCAGTGCTGGACCTGATGATTTGTGCGGCCGCTCCTGTAGCGAAGGTGTGCGAGCTTGCAACATCACGATACTGGCAAAACAACACGTCAGAATCATAGTCCCCAGCCAACTGAGTTGGTAATGGAAAATGCTCATGGGCACGCTCCTGATAGGCGGGTCATGCGTCTGGGAGGGTCACGGTAAAGAGGTCGATCCTTAGTCTCGTGTTAGTGTAGTACTTATTTCAAAGCTGTCCACCTGTCAGGCCCCCAAGAACTGTGCAAAAAGCCAGCGGCCTCGTGGTTGTTCAGTACGAAGGTCCCCTAATCGTCTTACCATGTCATTAGGAAATTAGACAGGCTTAACGCAGGTCGCCCAGGTTCTAAGTCATGCCAACTCTTGTAAACATTCGATTATGTTAAGGGACGGGCCAAGCGTTCATTGCGTACAATCTTCCTCCTACTCCAATGCGCAATCTGACGCCACCACCACTTCCAGGTCGAGGTGTGTTCACCCGTTGCGCGCAAATATGCTTTCAGGAAGCGTAATCGGTCAGTGCGGGAGAGGAGCGGATGATCATGCAGGCTCACTTGTAACCGTGCTAAGTTCCTCACTCGGCGGCCGCGGGTGAGCAGAAGCGGTCTGCTCAGGCCGACTAGGTCTAGGATTCTTATATCGGGGTCAGGCACCCTACCGTAAAGGTAATCTTTAGCAACTAAGATATGGGCAGATTTCGCGTCGCGATAACTGAGACCGTGCCGGTGTATGCGCCCAAAAAACTGTGCCAGATGGTGAATTAGTGTGCTTAGAACAGACACTTGATGAGATTTATCCTGATTTTGCAAGAAATCTAGAGCTTGGTGTAAATCCCAATATGCATAAAGTTTCTCGCAGATAAGGAAGGCCCAAGAGGGAAGCCAACCGCTTCGCCAGTGAAGTAAAGCGACGGTGCGGGCGGTGGCAAATCCGCGATCGGTCAAGCGAAAAGCATTAGTCCAGGACCTGCTGGCCGGCCCCAGGTGAAGTAATTCGGCCAACCGCTGTCGCAGGCCCCTCAGCCGAAAGGCCTTGACGATCACAGGCATCGGTTGCCCATCAATGATTAGCTCGGTCTCCCAAAATCCGCCTCGACGCCCGCGATCTTGCCAGTTAAGTGAAATGTGCTGATTGGCTGTACCAGTTATGGTTGTTCCGTTGGATGCTGTCCGACTTGGAGATCGAGGGGGACATCCATTTATGAAAGAAAACAAGCGCCGCCAGACAGAAGGTGTGTTTAGTTGATCACGGTCTAAATTGTGCAACACGAAAGTGGCTGTTTCAATGATTCGATATAGCTGAGAAAGAGATATTCCAGCTACCGCCCAAATGTCCCAGATAGAGCCATCTAAGTCTTTATTAGTGTATTTACCACCTAAGTTTTCGGATGACCCAGTAGGACTAAGGTTCAGCAAATGTCTCGGGGAAGCTAAAGATATTTTCTGGGGGTCATCGTATGTCAAGCGCCTTGTATAGAAGTAACGGTTATTCTGCCAGGGGCGGTCCTCTCGTCGGCAGTAGAATCTCAGCAAGGAACGCCAAGTCACCGACTCGAGGTGCCGAGTATATTTCCGTTCCTGGCAGCGACTAACATGCCAGTCAGTGCGGTAACGAATGTAGTGGTGAAAAAACCTTCGGCGATCGGTCGGTCGGCAGCGCTCGAGAAACCAGCGCCCGAAAAGAATAAGGTTATGTCGGGCTTGACGCCAGCTTAGCGGTTTAGCGTGTAAGGTAATGGCATGCGTGTCCGTAATATATAGCTCTGGGGAAGCTTGCGGATGGTAGCGGATCAAGATATTACCTGCGTGCAGGTCGTGATGAAAAGCGCCGACTTGGTGCATGAGGGCGATCAAGCGAGCTAATAATTTTGGTAACAGCAAGCGAATACGGCGTTGTTCGGCTGAAGGTAATTGCAGAAATGTGGTGCTGAGCCATTTATCTAAGGGAACGGTCTGAGCTAGCCCCAGGGTTACAATCCATACCTGGTTATTGTTGCGGCCAAAGGCGATGGGTTCGACCGTCGGCAGGCCTTGCTGTCTAAGGAAGAGGGCCTTATGACATTCCGCTTGAGTTTTATAGCTAAGATGCCAAGTTTCCGACCACCATCGAAGTCCCGTGAGCGGATAACACTTGATATAAATGTCTGGGTGGGCTTCATCAGAGTCAGCAACGGTATTGGAATCTGACGAGAGCATGGTGTGGGGAAGGCTAACTCGATAGATAAGACGGTGGGGCGCTTGTTTGATAATTTCTAAGCAGCCTTGGGTTTTCCATTGCTGCCAGCGAAGGTCGCCGCCGTTGAACAAAACGCGGTGCCACTGGGGAGCCACGTGCCATTCCGAGTTGGGGCCAACGACATGTAGCCAATCGTGCATGGGCATCCTTGCCAGGCGGAACGGGACTTATTTCCGAGTGCGTCGGCGTGCGAGAGCACGGGCGATGTCGCGTTGAGCTTCCTCTTTCTTGATTTTTTCGCGTTTATCGTATTTCTTCTTGCCGCGGGCTACAGCCAATTCCACTTTGGCCCAGCCGTTCTTGAAATACATTCTTAGCGGAATGAGTGTGCACCCTTTTTGCGTAGCTTTACCAGCGAAACGAGCAATTTCCCGGCGATGGAGCAAAAGCTTGCGCGGACGTTTGGGGTCGTGGTTGCCGTAAGCAGCGGCGCTATATTCGGGAATGTCGCAATTGAGGAGCCAAACCTCCCCGTCTTTGATTTTGGCGTAAGCCTGGTCGAGACTAATGCGATGTTCGCGCAGGCTCTTGACTTCGGTCCCCGTGAGGGCGATGCCGCATTCCAGTTTGTCCAGAATCTCGAAATCATGTTGCGCGCGGCGATTTTGGGCAATGAGCTGAATCTGTGACTGTCGCTGCGACGACTCCCGCGCCATGGTTGCCCCTCCCCACCGTTATCATAACTTGATCCGCCCGCGTCTGGGAAGGTCATCTCGGTTTATTGTCCTGGGGGGATCATCGAAAAGCGTTTAGTTGAGCCAATAGGTCGAAGCTGACGAGATCGCTCCAGGCGGCCAATAGCCGTTGGGTAATCGGCCCTGGACACGGAAAAGTCCGATCATCGATCTGACGTATGGGAAGTAAGCAGAATGAACTGCTGGTGAGAAATGCTTCGGTTGCTTGATGCACGTCGTCGGGTTGAATGATGCGGTAATGAAAGGAATAGCCAAGCGTGTTAACCAATTCGGCAACTACTTGGACACTGATCCCCGGAAGAACGCGGTTCGGGTCGGAGCTAATAAGTGTATCACCAACAACGAGAACGAGATTGGCGAAGGAAGTCTCGAGCAAGGAACCGTCGGCATCGCAGAGCAAGGCGGTAGCGCCCGGATGGAGGCGTTCGACATGCCGTTGCGCGCGCCACCAGTGCAATCGGCTGCGATGTTTGGCGCGGCGTGGTAGTGCCGAGTCGGGCACCGCCAAGGGTACGCTGACGAGGTGAAAGCCTTGGTGCCAGAGCCGCGCGTACCGAGCCAACGGTAAACGAAACGTATGCAGGGCAAGCGTGGGCTCGGAAGGAGAGGCATCGGGTGACTCGCGGCTCGTTGCGATGGGCTGATATTGTGGCACGGAGCCGGGAGTGGCCACGAGAACCAGAGCCAAGTCTTCGAGCGGTGCGAGTAGGGCGGTTTGGCGTCGGACCAGTTCCTCCGCGATCTGAGTCAGTTCCTCCGCGGAGTAGAAAATGGGGATGTCGCACAGTTCAGCGCTGGTGAAAAATCGTTGTAAGTGGACGTGCCAGCGAAAGAGGCGGTGGCCGATGGTGCGACATAGGTCAGTAACCGTGGCGGCGTAAATAAGTCCCGCGTCCCAGACGGGAAGCGCTAGCTGTTGTGCGGGAATCCAACGACCGTTGAGCCACGCCCAGTCATGCTCCATAGTGTTCTCGGGGCCGGAGAAGATATAGGCTAGGCTTCGTAAACCAGCAGGCTATGGCAGCCCGTGCCTGACCAATGGCTGCCGAGCACAAAGACGATGCGGTCGCCGGGTTGTGTCCAGCTGTGTTCGTGGAGCCAACGGCGAACCACGGGCAGGAAATCGCTGGGTGCGGCGAGTTTCGGCAGGAAGACTGGTGTCACACCCCAGTAAAGACACATTTGGCTCACGGTTTCAGGCCGGTGGCTGAAAGCGAGGACAGGTGTGCGGAGCCGCTGTTTGGAGATTGCGAGCGCGGAGTGGCCGCCTTGCGTGGCGACGACCACGAGCTTGGCATGAATCTGATCGGCGAGTTGGGCGGCGGCGCGCACCGTGGCGGTCAGGAGATCGGTGCCGGGGTAGTTAGCGTTCAAGGAGAAGCTGGCCAAGGACTCCGCCCAAGCGTCTTCGGTAGCCTGGGCAATTTGCCGCATAGTCTGCACGGCTTCAGCAGGATACTGTCCGTTGGCCGTTTCCGCGGAGAGCATCACCGCGTCGGTGCCGTCGAGAATGGCGTTCGCGACATCGCTGACTTCGGCTCGGGTCGGCTGAGAATGGTAGCGCATGCTTTCGAGCATTTGCGTGGCGGTGATGACGGGTTTGTTGAAAACCCGGCAGCGAGCGATGATCTGTTTCTGCACCAAGGGTACGCGAGCTAATTCGGTTTCAACGCCCAAATCGCCGCGGGCTACCATGATGGCGTCGCTGGCACGGATGATGTCGTCGAGGTAGTCGAGAGCACAAGCGCGTTCGATTTTGGCAACGATGGCGGCAGGCAGGTATCGTCGTTGTAATTCCTCGCGTAAGCGCTCGACGTCAGCGGCCTGGGCGACGAAACTTAGCCCAACGTAGTCTACGCGTCGTCGAGCGGCGTCGTCTAAGTCGCGGAGGTCTTTTTCGGTAAGCGTAGGCAGGTTCAGCGGCGCGCCGGGAGCGGCGATGCCTTGTCGAGAGCGGATTTCCCCAGGGTAGGTGACGCGGAGGCGCACGCCGTCGCTTAGTTTTTCCATCACCTGGGCGGAGACCGTGCCGTCGGCGAATACTAGAGTCATTCCTACGGCAAGTTGGTCGAGCAAGTGGGGATAATTACAAGTCAGGGCGTCGCTGGACGGCGAGGGCTGTTTGACCAAGCGGAAGGTTTGTCCGAGGGTCAAATGTAATGCGCCTCCGGGCAGATCGCCAAGACGCCATTTCGGTCCCGATAAGTCTTGCAGGATCGCCAGAGGCCGTCCCAGTTGTTCGGCGACGCGTCGAACCAAGTCGGCCATGCGGTCGTGCCAAACAGGTTCACCGTGAGCGCTATTGAGTCGGAAAACACTAACACCAGCTTCGGCCAATTGCCGAATCTTTTCCTCAGTTTCGCTGGCTGGACCTAAAGTGGCGACGATTTTAGTGCGTGGCAAGCGCATGAAGACCACTCTGACAGCGAGTGTATCTGATGGTCTGATAAAAAATCGGGATTATCAGGCTTTCTGCAGTTCGATGCGGAGCGGATAGCCGTCGAGTTTCACCTCCGTGCTCGCGGCATTGTTGCCCAGCGGTTGATTCGCCCAGCGAATGGTGAGGGTTTCCGCGCCGATGTAGTCGCGGTGAGCCTGAAGTGCCGCTTGTAATTCGGGAGCCTGGGCGTGAAGGTAGAGCACGATACGATCCTCCAGTTCGAGATTAGCCTGTTTGCGGAGGTTTTGCACGTGGCGTACTACGTCGCGGGCGAGTCCTTCGAGCTTGAGCGCAGTATCAATGCGGGTGTCGAGCAGTACCGTGATACCGCGTTCTTCGGCAGCAACCCAACCTTTGGGCGCTTGGGTAACGATTTGTAATTCCGAGGGCAAAAGAGTTATCGCGTGCTCGCCGACATCAACGGTGATACTGTTGCCGTGGCGGAGATGGTGCGCCCAGGTTTCATGCTGCAGAGCATCGGCTTGAGAGAGGACCTTGAGTAGAGCAGGGAATTGGGCGCCGAATTTCGGGCCGAGTTGTTTGGCATCGGCCTCTACACGGTAAGTAACCAGTTGTTCGGTAACGGGCACCCAGGTAAGCTGCTTGACGTTCAATTCTTCGACAATGGGCTCGCGAAAGCGTTCGACAGCGCGGCGGACCTGTTCTTCTGCAGCTTGGATTTTCAGTTCGGCCAGGGGTTGGCGTACTTTGATTTTCGCAGCGTTACGAGCTGACAGGCCCAGCGAGACCACGCGCAGCACTGTGGCCATGTCCTGCGATAACTCGGGATCGACCAGCGCATCGTTCGGCTCAGGATAGTCACATAGGTGCACACTGAAGGGTAGCACACCGTCCTCGATGCCGCGACCGCGCACCACCAGGTTCTGGTACATGGCTTCGGTGGTAAACGGAATTATTGGTGCCAGGAGTTTGCATAGCGTGAGCAAGACTTCGTAAAGCGTCTGATAGGCGGCCAGTTTATCTTCACTCGCCTCACTTTTCCAGAAGCGCCGACGATTGCGGCGGACGTACCAGTTGCTGAGCTTTTCATCCACGAATTTTTCCACTTCCAGGCAAACGTTCATGGCGTTATAGCGGTTCAATTCGCGACGGGCCGTTTGAATGAGTAGCTGCAGGTCGGAGAGAATCCAGCGATCCATTTCGGTACGTCGCTGCATAGGCACGGGGGGTAGTTTCGGATCAAAACGGTCGAGGCGGGCGTAGTTCGAGAAAAACGCGTATGTGTTCCAGAGTTTCAGGAAGAACTGGTTCCGAATTTCCTCAGCAGGCCGTGGGCCGAAGTTGATGTTCACCGCAGGATTGTGTCGGGCGAACATCCAACGAATTAGATCGGCGCCCATGGGCGGGCAGGTAAGGGTGCGGCCGTCTTTAGTTACGATGCTGTAGCCTTCGTCGGCAGCGCCTTCGAATGGGATCGCGTTTCCCTTCGATTTGTGCATTTCTTCCCCGTCCTGGTCGCGGACAAGAGCGTGCCCTAACAGGGTCCTAAAAGGCGCCCGTTGTACGAGCATCGTGCTCATGGCCAAAAGCGCATAGAACCAGTTGCGGAATTGGCCGGGGAAGCACTCGGTAATAAAGTCGGCGGGGAACCAGGTGCGCCAATAGGTGCGGTTGGGATCGTCGGGATGAAATTCCGTGTTATAGCGCATGGTGGAAAACGGCACAATACCCGCATCGAGCCAGGGGTTGCCCACATCGGGAATGCGAGCTGCTACGCCCCCACAACGCTCGCAGCGAATCTTCACCAGGTCAATCCAAGGCCGATGCGGACTATGGCCTTCAAACTGTTCCCAACCAGCGATGGCACGTTCCCGCAATTCCTGACGGCCACCGATGACGTCAAACCAACCGCACTGTTCACAGACCCAAATGGGCAGGGCCAATCCCCAATAGCGCTTCTTGGAGATCATCCAGTCGCCCATGTTACGGAGCCAATCCAACTCGCGCTGTAAACCAAATTCCGGGATCCAGGTTACTTCGTAACAGACGCGCATGATTTCATCGCGCCAGTCCATGCGGATGTACCATTCGTCCACTAGGCGGAACAGTAACTCGGTCTTGCAGCGCCAACAGTGAGGATAGTTGTGAGGATAAAGTTCTGTGGCTACAAGTAATCCCCGGTGTCGCAGCCAATCGAGCACGCGTTCTGTCAGTGCTGGTTCGTAAGCTAACATGCCTGTCAAGGGTCCAACACCTTGGAGGAATCGGCCTTGCTCGTCAAGCGGAGCAATGGGGGGTAATTTCTCGCGCTTGCCGAGTTCGAAGTCCTCCGCGCCGCAGCCGGGGGCGATGTGCACTATGCCCGTGCCCTCAGTTTCGCCGACAGCATCCCAAGCAATGACGCGGTGGGCCTCCTGGGCACTAACGGCCGCACTCCAGTTTTGCTGTTTGGCCACCTCGGCAATGTCTGCGGGAAAGCCATATGCCTCGCGCGAAGCCGGTAATTCGTCGAAGGGGCCCACATATCTCCAGCCCAACATCTCCCTGCCCCGGACTTCGCCCACAACTTCGTAACCGCCGCGTTCACGGAACATCTGCTCCACCGTCTTCAATTTGGGCACGCCCTCCACCCACTCTTTACGGCGAAACTCCTCTTCCAACCTGGGATAGGTAAACGCCCCTTTCGCGACGTAGTAAAACTCGTCCTGATGGCGGATTTTCAGGTAAGTCAGTTCGGGGTGAACGGCACAGGCCACGTTGCTGGAAAGCGTCCAAGGGGTCGTCGTCCAAACGAGTAAGTTTTCGCCTGGACGATCACGTAAGGGGAACTTGACGAACACGGCGCGATGGGCTACGCGCTCGTAGCCCTCATGCATCTCCATTTGACTGATGCCCACGGCACAGCGGGGACACCAGGGCATGGCGTCGTAAGCACGGTAGATCAGACCGCGCTGGTGGCAACGCTTGAGAAAGTGCCAGATGGTGTAATTGTTCTCCTCGGACATGGTGTAATAACTGCGTCGCTGGTCAGGCGGTTTGTGCCAATCTTCTTCGCGGTCCCAGTCCATCCAATACCCCAGGCGGATACTTTGTTGCGTTTGAATGCGTGCGAAACGGTCGACGCGCTGCTTACAAAGCTGTACGAAACGGTCGATGCTAGCGAATTTGTCGCCGGGCACTAGGTTTTCGATGTCCTGCTTCGAGCGCAGTCCCAGTTCTTTTTCGACTTCCACCTCTACCCACAACCCCTGGCAATCGAAACCGTTCTGATAACGTAGTTCGTGGCCCGTCATAGCTTTGAACCGCTGGAACAAGTCCTTGTACGTACGGCCCCAGGCATGATGCACGCCCATCGGGTTGTTGGCCGTGATCGGGCCGTCGAGAAACGACCATTTCGGCTTGCCACGGTTTTTCTCCCGCAGCTTTTCAAAAGCCTGGCTTTCCTCCCAGAAACGGAGAATTTGCCGCTCCAAGGCGGGAAGATCGAGTGTCGTCTCTACCTTGTCGAAAGGCATAGTCGGCCCTTTCCTAGAGGTTGCCAGTAAGAGTCGGTAAAAAGTGCCTTAGATATTCCCCCGTACTCACTGGAAGAATTATGTCATGCCCTATTGTAAAAAACATACACCACCGCTGGGCCCGCCTAATGTGATGAGCCACGGCTCAGCAATGCTACGCGCCAGGAATAGCTCGTGACAAAAGGCAGGCGACCTATGCCTACTAAACCTCCGAAGAGCACCGTTAATGTCAAGAAGCCCTTACGCTTGGCCGTGCTCATTAGTGGCACGGGCAATACTTTGCAGAATCTCATCGAGCACATCCGAGCACGGAAACTTCCTGCGGAGATCGTGCTGGTAATTTCGAGCAAGGCCGACGTCGCCGGGGTGGAAAAAGCACGGCGTGCGGGGCTGCCCACGGAGATTATCCTGCGCTCCTCGGCCGAGACAGTCGAAGCCTTCAGCCAGGCGATTTTCGAGTGCTGTCGCGAAGTCCAGGCCGACCTGGTGTGCATGGCGGGTTTCCTGCATTTGCTGCGTATCCCCGACGATTTCCAAAATCGCGTGATGAACATTCACCCCGCATTGCTGCCGGCGTTTGGGGGCAAAGGCTATTACGGACTCCGTGTACACCAGGCGGTGCTAGAATATGGTTGTAAAGTCACCGGATGCACCGTCCATTTTGCGGATAACGAATACGACCACGGCCCAATCATCGTGCAGCGGGTCGTTCCTGTGCTCGACGACGACACTCCCGAATCGTTGGCAGCACGGGTCTTTGAGGAAGAATGTGAGGCCTATCCCGAAGCGATTCGCCTTTTTGCTGAAGGACGACTGCGTGTCGAGGGCCGACGCGTGCGCATTCTAACACGGTGTTGACAGTCGTTTTGGTGCGAAGAGTTCTAGAGCAAAGAAAATTGCTAGAAGTCTGGAGAGTCTTGGTGGCTAGATTGCTCCCCCAATATCTATCTGGGGCTTATGTCGCCAGGGTGAGACTTAGAAGGATGGAGCGGACAACGAACATTCACTGGCTATATGGATCAAAAGGCAACCGGACTATTCTTAGGGTATGAAGGTCCGATGAGTATTCGCGGTGAAACGCAAAAACAAACAGTGATATTTGTCATGGCTCCATGCATTTGTGAATGAGCCTTTTGAATCATTGTGCGTGAATGTCCTGATGTTGGTCAAAAGATGTTCAGTACACATGGATGGACGAGCGATCACAAGCTGAAAAACTTGATCGCTCTGCATGATCCGTTCAGTTTTTAACCCCAGTCACATTAGCCTTGCTCAACGGTCCGTATGGAAATGTGCCGATGTTTCGGAAAGCTGAAGCGATGTCAGAAGAGAGTTTTCACAGAATCGGGGTGGGAGACGGCTCGTACTGTAATAAAGTCCTCTATGCTGTTGCAATAACCCCGGATAAAATACGAGAGGACAACAATTGCGGAGCTTCGGTTTACCGAAGGCTGCCAGGCTGAGGCTGCCCAATATCTAGTGAGGGGCTGCATCAATGGAAAAATGGCTAACCTTGGGGTCGCTTATTGTCTGCTGCCTGGTACTGGCAGTGTTTCTGATGGACCTCATTCTTGGTTTTCCGTTTCATCGCACTATAGTATTGGACGTCTGCGCGATATTGGCTGCGGGTCTGATTGCTTTACTTTCCTGGGAAGTTTATCGCGAGATTACCTGAGGTGACGCCATGCGTTATTGGCTGACGCTCATTTTCGGTACTATCTCCGTCAGTGGAATTCTGACATGGCTTTACCTGCGTATGGAGGCTGCTCCTTTTCCCGTTATTCAATTGCAGTCCGACGAAGGTTCGTTGCCGCGACTCGAAGTTCCTGAGCACAACTTGCAAGGTGACCCGAAGACCGTCGCGTTGAACCATGAAAAGTCGCAGATGAACGTCCAATATCGGTTGGGGGTCCCGGTAGCTAATCGTGGTCCCGGAACCTTGCATCTGACGCTGACCCGAAAGACCTGTGGCTGCATTCAGCGCGTCTTAGTGGATGACGAGCCAGTCGCAGAGGGATTTCCGATTACCATTTCCACGGGAGGCCAAAAACAGGTAGATATTGTTTGGAGGTACACTCCGGAGGTAACGCGTCCCGATCAGGACCGGCTCTTCGCCGTCGAGTTCACCACCAACGATCCCGAGACACCTGTCTTCCGCATTCAGGTAAGTACTCACGTAGTCCGCTAAGCCGCATGGAAGCTATCCCAGGCATCAGGAAGGCTTGCCATGTCGAAGGTCTGGGAACGTCTGGCGATCTTGGCTACCCTTCTGGCGACCCCGCTGGTCATTGTCGCCCTCGCCTTGGGCTACAGGTGGTGGGTCGAACATGTTGAGGAAGGCCCCCGCTTCATTCCGCGTCGTTTCTCTATGCCCACGCAGGACCCCGTGGAGCAGATTCTGCGAACTTGGCATGCCCCGGCGCCGGAGTTTGTCCTGGCTTTTTCAGGGCAAATGTATGGCTATCTGCAACCCTGCGGCTGTGCACGCCCTCAGGTGGGTGGTTTGGAACGGCGTTATGAACTAATCCAGCGATTGAGGCAGGCAGGTTGGCCAGTCCTCGGTTTCGACCTCGGAGACCTGGGACGCTTACGCCAGGAGATCAAGCAGGGAATACCCGCTCTCCCTGAACAGTCCCGGCTCAAGTACGAAATTGCCTGGAAGATGCTTCACCAGCTGCAGTGGCAAGTAGTAGGCGTAGGCCCCGAGGAATTGCTGTTCCCCCTGGAGGAAGTGATGGCGCTTGCGCTCAATAATAAGCCCCCCGTTTTGGTGAGCACTAACCTGGATTGGCCGGAAATGCTTGAAGCGGGTGCCTACCTTCAGTACTTCATGTTCGAGTTATCTTCGAATCCGTCGGAGCAACCTTCCGCAGCGGTGGGGGTATCTGAAAAATCAGCCTCCCTGAAGACTAAAGATGGGCCACGCTTGACCGCACGGCGCAGTTGGCGGATTGTCTGTCTGTCAGTGATTCAGGAGAGTGAGTTGGCCAAACTCCGCGCCGATCTGCCTCACCAGGCGGAGCTCTGGAAACGATTTCGCCCCGCCGATGCTGCCTTGGCCAGCGCTTGGCACTCCCTGAGCCGCAGCCATCCGGATTGCGTGATCCTGTTGCACCATGGCACCTCTGAGGAAGCCCGGGCCTTGGCCAGCAGGTTCGATTGGCTTCATGTCATACTCAGTCGCGACCCTACGGACGTCGCTTCCTCGCTCGCTGAAACGCTTCCTCCACCTTCGCGGCCAGCCTTGCCTCAAACTGTGTCGTTCGAGAATCGGTTGCTAGTGCGTGTCGGTCACAAAGGCAAGGCCCTGGGGCTAGTCGCGGTACGCCCTGACCACGCTCCGCCTTTTCCTTCACCCGGCAAAGCGACCCAATATCGCCTTGATTATCGCATGGTGGAATTAACCGAACGATTTGAACTTCCCAGCGATAAGACCAATCCAGTCCGAGAACTGATGAAGGAGTACGTTTACCAAGTGTACGAGCGAAATTTCCTGAAAGAGTGGGTTAGCCATAGGCAGGTAAGCCATCCTTTGCAATCAGAGCAACCGGGGGCCACCTTTGCCGGGGTGCAGGCCTGCAGTGAATGTCATCGGCAAGCCTGTCAGGTCTGGAGCAATTCAAAGCACAGCCAGGCTTATGCCGCCTTGATCAAGTATGGTCAGCCTCAAACTGCGATTCAGCGCGAAGGTCGGACAGTTATCATTGGTCGCCAGTATGATCCCGAGTGCCTCATCTGCCACACCACGGGCTTCGAGTACAAAACCGGTTTCCGCAATGCGCAAGAGACGCCTCAATTACTGGGCAATGGTTGCGAGAACTGCCACGGTCCGGCGGGTTTGCATGTTCAGTTTCCTAAGGAGCCGAAATACTGGCAGCCTTTGAAGCGTACGGCCGCTGCCATCACCAACACCTGTCGTGCCTGCCATGATCCTGAGAACGATCCCCATTTCGACTTTGCTAAGTACTGGCCACAAATCGCACACAAAAAGGATCCGACTCCATAGTTTCTTCGACGCTCCCGCCCATCGCAAAAAGATGTTCTTCGGCTCCATCTGCTCCGGTTACAAACCCTAGGGCCAAGTTCGCGCACCTCACTACGGCAGTTTTGCCTAATTGAGCCGGACGCATGTTCAGTTGTGGGCGAGGTCGGAAAGCGTCAGATTGGGAAAAACTTGGGGGAAACTTCAGAGCATGAACATCAGCCTGAATGTCGGAATCGGTAAAGAGTCTGTCCGATTGGGATTATTCTTCCTGCCGTGAGCGCGAGACCGGGCCAAAGGGAAACTCTTCCCGGTGAGGCCGAGGGGCTGAACCATCGGGGGGAATTCGGCGGTGACGGGTGTAGCGCCAAACAAAGCTGGCATCAGGATCGAAAACGTAGCTTTCGTCGCCAACCGGAACGCCGCGGCGCAGGTTTTGGCGACTGGCGCGGTGCACAGCAGCAAGCCAGAGACGGTCAGGTTGTCCCAAGCCCACCCCTCGGTGGGGATCGTAGTTGAGGAAATGCTGGTGAATCGGCAGCGTTTGCCAGATGCACAAGATTAAGCCGGCCAAAGCATAGCCGGTGAGCATGCCGAACAATGCCCCGCCCGTTCGCTCGAGCCAGATGGGAAAAAACAGGTCGTGCCGTACCAGCCAGCGCCGCGCCCCGCGCAGGGCCAAAACGCCCAAACAGAAAGCGCCGGTTAGCGCTACGCCATCAGCAAAACTCCCCAACATCGGCTCAAGTCCGCGCGCGAGCGGTTCAAACAGCCAAAAGGCGAAAAATCCTGCCAACCACACTGATAGCCACATGACTGCCGCCAAGAAGGCTCCCTGGGTTGCAAACCAGGCGGCCGTAACCACAACCAACACCAGAGTCACCAGTTCCAGCATCTCCGACTCCTGAAAGAATAATTATGGTTCATTGAAGATAACTAATAATCTCTAGCAGAGAAGTACGTCCTTCCAGGGCCAGCCGCAAGGCTTCGTCGGAAAGTGTTTTCATGCCGGTGCGCAAGGCTGCTTCGCGCAGGACGGAAATGGAGGGGCGATGTTTGACCAACTCGCGTAGTTCGTCGTTAGGCACAAGCAACTCGACGATGAGCGAGCGCCCACGATAACCCAGATCTTGGCAGGTACTACAAACAATCGTGTCGGCATGGGCTTGCGGACGATCCGGGGGCCGATAGAGAAACTGTACACGATCGGCAGGCAGATTGGCCCGACGTAATAGTTCTGCATTAGGACGATATTTGACTTTGCAGGCAGGACACAACTGGCGAACAAGGCGCACTGCGAATATGCCAGTGACCAGCCTCCCCAAACCGGCCGGCGCTAAGCCCAAATCCAGAAGTTTCTGCAAACCACTCACAGCATCCTCAGCGGTGATCACACCAAGCAGCAATACGTCCAATTTGGCTGCACGTTGAGTCGCTACTGCGAGCAGATCGCGGTGGTCCAAATCCCCCACCATCGCCACATCGGCGCTAAGCTCGTTCAGGACGCGCCGCAGCGAAGCCGCAGGACGTTCCTTGGCGTTCACTTCGGCTGGTATCCAGCGGAGGTTGTCCAGATGTACGTCGCATGGCCATTCGACACTGGCCACTTCCAATTGGCGCTGCTTCGCAGCCTGCAGCAAGCTGTAAGCGAAGTGGGTGCGACCGTTGTCCGGAGGCCCGCAAATGATCAACAGGCCTCGCTGGCTGGTGAAGAAGCGCTGGACATGCTGCAATACCAGTGGTGCCAGGTTCAGCGTGGCCAAATCACGCACTTCCTGAGTCTCGGCATAAAGACGCAAGTTCAACTGACCCTTTAGCTCCTGCCGTTCAAACGAGATGCGGACGCGGTAGCGCTGTTGCTCAATCTGACAAGGAAAATCCGCCTGCACCGTGCGACCGACCGCCGGCCAGGAGAGCCGTGCCAGGGTGAGGCAGACGCGAATCAGACCGTCGGCCCGACCCGGACCCAGCACAACTGCCGCATGAGGCAGACCGTCCACACGATAGCTCACCATGCCCCCCGCTGCACCAACTTCAACACTAATCCCGTTGCCGCGCCGACGGTGGCATTCGCTGAGCAGCAACTCCAGAGTTCGGTATCCCCGTTGGCCTCGGGCTTCCTGAATGCGCCGTGGACGTCGAGCGGTCTCTGAGCTGAGAGGCAGGAAGCGTATGCGTAAGGGTACAGGTCGAGGCGGATCGTCGGGTACACCCAAGTCCACGCGGAAAATCTTCTGCAATAAACGCTTGACTTGCTTGCTGGTCAGCACACGCTGTACTGGGTCCACCTGAGCATCTCGGCCCAGAAGATAGGCCGCGATCGGCACAACCAGCATGGTCAGGGCCAGCACGTAGCCGATGAGAAAAGTCGGCATGAGCCAGAAAAGCACTAATCCGACCACTCCGCCGGCCGCGGTCATGCCACTCCAGGTCAGCCGTTCCAGGTCAAGCTCCTGCGCATCAGTATCAATCCAACTGCAGGCAAAGAGCCAACCCAGGAAATACGCCAGGACCGCTAGCATTTTCGGCAAGCTGAAATAGAAACCGCTGCCGCGAGGAAACCCCTCTGCCCAGGCTGACGATGGCTCCACCACCAAAATCACCCCCGCGACCGTCAGCCAAATGGCGAACCAGTTGCTTCTCAAGGCACCGCCTCCTGTAGCAGTTTCTCCCAGTCTGCCTCGAAGCGTTCTGACCACCGAACGCCAGATACTTCTCAATCAGACAAGAGCGCTCCAAACTTTCGATGCCTCGGGACCAGACAGCTCCGCCAGCAGCATCCCGAGCTGGTGGTATCAAAGGGCCAATGACTTCCTGTCCCCAACGGGGTTACAGAATGCCCGGCTGAGCCACCTTAATTCCCTTCAATGCCATCTTGAGTGCATCGGGATTGGGCGAAACTTCTAATGCGGTTTCGCGGCTGATCTCCCCTGCCTCGACCAATTGCCGCAGGTGCTCATTGAAATCAATCATGCCCTCCGGATAACCGATGCGAATGGCATCGGCAATCTTCTTATCTTCGGCCTTGATAATCAACTCGCGAATCACCTGATTGACGATCATGATTTCCAACAGGGGTACGCGCGACTTACCGGGCTTTATCGAGGGCAGGAGTTTTTGGCAAATAACGGCCTTGAGGTTAAAGGCAAGGGCTTGGCGGATCGCCCCGTGCATGTCCGGCGGGAAGAGGTCGAGGATACGGCTGATGGTGCTGGCGGCACTGGAAGCGTGAATTGTACCAAAAACCAAGTGGCCTGTTTCTGCGGCGTGCACTGCCGATTCAAACGACTCGCGGTCACGCAATTCGCCCACCAGAATTACATCGGGGTCTTGACGCACGGCGTGCTTCAAAGCCGTATGCCAATCACAGACATCTACATAAATCTCCCGCTGATTGACGATGCCCTTCTTATCCTGGAAAAGGTATTCAATGGGGTCTTCGAGAGTGAGAATGTGGACGGCCTCGCGGGAGTTGATGTATTCGAGCATAGCGGCGATGGTTGTGCTCTTGCCGGAACCGGTTACGCCTGCCAGGATTATCAGCCCCTGATCAAACATGCACAGCTTTTCAATCGTGGCAGGCTCACCAGGTTTGCGAATCTTTTCCTGCTCCGGAATAAGCAAACCCAGCTTTTCAAACGGGGGGATGACGTTGTTGACTCGACGAGCTACCAAACCCCATTTCCCGCGCTGTCGAAACATATTGACGCGGAAGCGGTGCTCATCGTCGCCAAGCACATGAGCAAAGTCCACTCCGCCCGTCTCAAAAAAGACCTTACGGTGATGTTCTTTCAATATGGGCAGAAACAACCGCTCCATGTCTTCCTGGGTCAACGGCGGGGCCTCGAGTCGGCGTATCAACCCTTTGACGCGCACCATGGGAGGCTGACCCACTTTCATGTGCAGGTCTGAGCCTTCCAGTTTGACCACTGCCCGGAAAATCTTGTTGATCTCCGGCTCTTTACGCGGCTCCGCAGGGGCAGCGTTCTGACTGGTACCAGGCACAACTGCTTGGGCCATGAGAATTATCCTCCGTACTAAGACGCGAGTCCTGACCAAATTGAGTTGACACTCTCCTCCCCGACTTACCGCAGAATAAATCTCAAATGAATCTAAAGAATTATGCCATGCGTACCGGCACGCCCCGATGGGCAAGATAAGCCTTCACTTCCCGAATGCCATATTCATTGTAATGAAAAATACTGGCAGCCAGAGCGGCATCCGCACCACCGGCCGTCAGGACTTGGTAAATATGTTCGGGAGAGCCAGCCCCGCCACTTGCTACCACGGGGATTTTGACACTATCACTAATGAGCCGCGTCAGCTCTATGTCGTAACCGGCTTTGGTGCCATCACAATCCATAGAAGTCAGCACGATTTCGCCCGCACCGAGTTGTTCGACGCGGACCGCCCACTCCAGCGCATCCAGGCCAGTGGGAATGCGCCCGCCGTGGATGTACACCTCGTACATGGTACGGCCATTCTTGCGAACTTTGCGAGGATCGATGTTGACCACGGTAGCACAACTTCCGAATTTCCGTGCAATTTGTGTAATCAGCTCCGGGGTACGCACCGCTGCTGAGTTGATGCTGACCTTCTCGGCGCCTGCTTGGATCAGCTGAGTGGCATCCTCGATTGTGCGGATGCCTCCACCTACCGTAAAGGGCATGAAAATCGTCTCCGACACCCTCCGCACCACATCCAGCATAATGTTCCGACCTTCATGGCTGGCGGTGATGTCGAGAAAAACCAGTTCGTCAGCACCTTGCTCTTCGTAACGCGCAGCGATTTCTACGGGGTCGCCCGCATCACGCAAATCAAGGAAATTCACACCTTTGACTACGCGGCCCCTATCTACATCCAAACACGGAATGATTCGTTTGGCCAGCATATTCTCCCAACACCCCCAAGCACTCTTTTTCTTTCTATTATTGTCAGCCTGTTAGGTACTGTTCAAGGCCTGCTTTTCGTTTGCCTGAACCAGCCGGGCCGAATCAATTGGCTGGGCTTCAGAAAATGCTACTCAGGGGTCGGAATAACTGACTTCGTCCGAATTGGGTTGCGGGAATTGATAAGGTTGAGTATGCTGTGGGTCTTGTTTCTCACGGACCGGAGCCGAACTCGGCCGGCACGCACCGCCAATTCACGTAGGCACGCCCAGCTTCGGCAACACCCAGATATGTAATATCAGCCACAGGCCCCCTAAGCCCAGAATGATTGCGACTTCTAGCATGGGCAGTCCCTTAGTCTTCATAGAGATTATCCCTGGCACAAGCAGCCGCCTTGTTTATTGTACCGATTTACGAGAGAGCTTGGGGTTACATCGGCGACAATAATTACCAACAAAAGCTCTGCGAACGGAGGCACGTCGGAAACCGACTGACAAGGTCCTGTTTCCTCAGGGACTACGGCCATCTTCGGAAACTCCGCCATCGGTGTCGCTGTACAAAGCAATGATGATGTTTCGTTTCGCTGGTAAACGCCACTAGGCTCAAGAACTCCGCGGGCGGACCTTTCAGTTCAATCTTCCGAGCAATCGTGTTACTTAGGATGTGAGTGTGATTCGGAGGCGGTGCTGCCGTGATTGCCCGTCGCAGTTACTATATCCGACGATACTGTGAAATCTATTGATTTGCCGGGATAACAAGAGAGCCTGGAGGCAAGGTCATGATTCGATTGGGCTGGGTATTGGCAGGAACTGTGATGCTGTTTTCCGGCGCGGTCGCTGGCGAACCCAAGAAGCTGAATTTTCTCTGGCTGATCGCGGAAGATTTGGGACCGCATCTCGGATGCTTCGGCACCAGGGAAGTCTGGACACCGAATCTGGACCGATTAGCTCGCGAGGGCATGCTCTTTCGCCGGTTCTTCGTGACCGCCCCGGTATGCTCACCCAGCCGATCTGCTTTTATGACCGGCATGTATCAGACCTCCATTGGTGCACATCATCACCGCAGTCATCGGGATGACGGCTACACCTTGCCACCCGGTGTTCGGCTGGCCACGGATTGGATGCGCGACTTGGGTTACTTCACAGCTAACTTGAGACAGTTCCCGCGTGGAATAGAGTTAGGCCCGTCTGTCTTGAACGTGGGCAGCGGCAAAACCGACTGGAACTTCACCTATTACGGCCGGCCTTTTGACACCGACCGCTGGGAGGATCTCAAAATCCACCAGCCATTTTTTGCCCAAATCAATTTTCACGAGACGCACCGCCCATTCCGCTCGCCACGGCGAGCGGATCCAACCAAGGTGGAAATTCCTCCTTATTATCCGGACCATCCCGTTACCCGCACCGATTGGGCCCAGTACCTTGATGCCGTTAGCGAACTGGATGTGCGTATCGGGGCCATCCTGCGCTTACTGGAACGCGACGGTCTTGCAGACAACACGGTCATATTCTTTTTCGCTGACAATGGACAGGCACACGTCCGTGGGAAACAGTTTTGCTATGACAGTGGTCTGCACGTGCCTCTGATAATTTACTGGCCCAGGGGTTTGGCAGTACCGCCCCATTATCGGCCGGGTACTGTTTCGGAGCAGTTGGTCAGCGCTATTGATTTGCTACCAACGATGCTGAGCTTGGCCGGCGGCAACAAGCCGATGTTGATGCAGGGGCGCATCTTTCTCGGCCGACAGGCGGATCCGCCCCGAACCTATGTTTTCGGCGCCCGAGATCGCTGCGATGAAACCGTGTTTCGCTTCCGCACCGTTCGCGATAGCCGATATCGCTACATCCGCAATTACACCCCGGACCGCCCCTTCCTCCAACCTAACGCCTACAAAGAAAAGCAGTATCCCGTCTGGAGTCTGCTGAAACAGCTCGACCAGGAAGGTAAGCTCACGCCTGTGCAGAAGTTTCTCACCGCACCGACAATGCCCCCGGAAGAACTTTATGACACTCTTACCGATCCTCACGAAACCCGTAATCTCACCGCGTCGCCGCTCCCAGAACACCAACAGGCGCTGCTGCGCTTACGAACTGCGCTGGATGTGTGGCTCATGGAAACCGACGACCAAGGCCGCTTTCCTGAACCGCCGGAGGTGGCGCGTGCTAAGGGCGCGACTCAGCCAGGCACTAATCCAAACCGCCCTGCCATTTTCGATAAGCCTCCGTCGGACAAACCCTGAGGCGGATTCAATAATCGAGGATAACGGCGGTAATTGGAGCATGTAGATTTCAGGGCAACTGGTGTACTTCGCGGGTTAGCTCTCCGCGGCGGACGGCAATCGCCAGGAATGAAGAGATTGCTCATCAAGGGACGTTGAAACTGTAAGTGTCAGAATCTACCTGTGGGCCATACGAGAACTGGGAACTCGACCACTCGACAATATCAGTTTGACTTCGGTTCCCTCTGAGAATATCTCAGCTGATATTCGTGGGTAATTCGCTCAATTGGCCAGAAGTGTATGTCTCTTAGCGCTAGGATGAAGTTCGCACTACACTCCTTACGCCAGCATGCTTGCGCAATTTTTCTACAAACCCACAGCTGTCGCAATGAATCAGACCGTTGCGGCATTAGCCGTCATTGTTTGTTCAAAACGATCATTTCCAGGAAGGTCCACAAAGCGGTGAGAGCTGCTTGTTGGGCTTCCACTCGAATCGTACCTTCCCGCAGAGCGTTACGGAAACCGCCTACAATTTTCGGTTGATAACTTTCCGCAAAATGCCCGGTGTTCAGAGCAGTGTACTGTAGGGTTGTAAGGAATTGTAGAGCACCTTCCGCAGCCAAGACGTAGCGAACGTAGCGATTGTGATCTCCGACTTGCCGAGCGGTCCGCGCGGCTAAAGTCAAAGCCCAGGCTAAGCGGGCAGTTTGCCAATCAGGAGGCTGCTGTCTGGCTTTGTCCGCCAGAGTCAGCACCATTCCGCCCAAGTACAGCGGTTGGCTCGCGTCAGTGTACTGCAACGGCAACATGGCATCAGCCAACTCGAAGATGTATTCTGCGTAAAGACGTTCGCGACTTTGCGCGTACGCTTCCGCCCATGCCGCCAAGTGCCACACCCCCAGCCATGGGCGCTGAGTGAGATGAGCGCCGGGCGGTTTGACTGAAGGAACTTGGGAAGCTTCCCCGGGACGGGTCACGTCCTGAAGCCAACGGTGATAAGCAGGACGAGCACGACGGACCACTTCCAGTTTCCAGGCTTGCGGCCGCAATTGCTGACTCTTGGCCAGTCCCCACAAGGCTTGGCCTGGGCCATAGCTCAGAGGGTCGGCTTCCTCGGGTAAATCGTTGGTCAAGGGTGCGACTAACCCGATTTCCCCCAACCGCAGCGTTCCATCGGCTTGCTGTTGCCGCTGTATCCAATAACCCAACTGCTCACCAGCGTCGAGCACGTCGGCGGCAGGTTGGTGTAATTCGTGTATTGTAGCCAGCAGCAGCCCTGTAGCCCCAAGCCGACTCATCAGGACTAACGGCGGTCGTGGCGCCCGTCCCGGGGGTTGATCATTGTCCAGCGCAGTTCCTGCCAAGAGCCATAACACCGCCTGTTTGGCCTGTGCAGACCACTTCTCATTCGCACTGACACGCGATGCTTGTGCTAAGGCCAGGGCTGCTTGAACTTGTCGCACATAATGCTCAGTTTCCAGCGATAGGTCCAGACAAGGGATATACCCAGCAGAAAACGAACCATCAGCTCGTTGTTGCCGAGCCAGCCAGTCAGTGCCCCGGACTGCAGCATGATAAAAGGCTCGATGCAGTGGCGAGAGTTTTTCCACGTCTGTGGACGTAATCGGCCTGGGAGCTAAAGGGGTTAGGGCGGCTTTTTGCTCGGCAGTCGCTGGAGTGCATCGCCAGCCGCTCAATGCTAACAGGGCTATCAGAACCGTAGCGATTGCACCAGCTATGGCGATGCTCTGGACTCTGTCTTCCGAAACCGAGGTAAAGCGTAGTTCTAGCCGCGATGGGCAATCCTTGCCGAATGCTGCCATGCTCGACCCTCCTTGGCACACTCGACCCAGTCAGCTCTGACTGTTCAAACTCCAGCTATTGATGGAGAGTACTATGTTGGGTTCAGGCTCCTGGCATGACGATCTGATTGATCTGGACCTCGCAGTAGCGTTGACGATGGCCTTTACGGCGGCGGTAGTTCTTGCGGCGACGAAACTTTTGGATGTAATATTTCAGCGATGGATGCTCCACAACTTTGCCCACGATTTGAGCGCCCACCACATAGGGCTGGCCGATGTGCAGCCCGGCATTGGTCTGCACTAACAACACTCGGTCAAAAACTATCTCTTGCCCCTTCTCCAGGGGGCGATAATCCACGATGACATGCTCACCTTCGCTGACGCGGTATTGTCGTGAGCCATCTTCAAAAATGGCATACATGCCCGTTCTCCTGTATCCCTTTTCATAGCGCCAAGCCCCTAACGCCTGGCTAATGCTGCGGTTTCGACAATTGCCCTTATCGGTGTAATATCCCCGGCAGGACTCGAACCTGCAACCTTCGGCTCCGGAGGCCGACGCTCTGTCCAGTTGAGCTACGGGGACATGTCAGCCGACCACTTTTGATTATATGCACTGTGGTCGCTTGGTCAGCCTCATTTTGTCTTTGCCCAACAACCGCGTCGAGTTTTTCAAAAACCTGTTGGCCGCAATCGCTGCAGTTCGAGCCTCAGACCGATTGTTAGCCCAGGGAAGTGTTAAGAAAAAAATCCTCCGCGCGTGCCGTGTACAGGACTTTTGAGAACCCGCGTTCTTCAAGGTAGAGGCCTCAGGTCTGGGTTTCGGATCCCAACCATTCGTTGGGCGTGCGAGCGCCAGACCAATATAGACTTGGCCTCAAGCGGGTTGAGAGTTGTCGGTTCTCCAAAAAGTACCTGATATCACGTACACCGCAGAGGATAGCTTACGCTTGACTATCCGCTTAGTAGGAGTTTAGCACCTCGACACCTAATTGGCAAGATCAACAGCACTCGAACTGCAGGGTCAACCTCTTGTCGACATAAAAGCGGGTGGATATGATGCTCGCCTGCTATAATTACTTCGATATCGCTGAATCCGCCAAACCTGCGGCGGAACGGGGGAACCATTCTTAGGGGTGAATCCAGCCGCTGCCTGAATAAATAACAGCCTGCGAGAGTCGACGTACTTGCCAGGAAAAAGGCCAGCCAATGCTGTGCCAAGGTGCCGCTGGTAGGGGTATCCTCGGCCCCGAACCCGTCAGCTAACCCCGTAAGCGTCCGCGAGGACTCGCAATGACTGACGAATCGGCAAATGTACTTGGAGTAGAAAACTTTTCCGCGAGAGCAGCCATTGGCGATCTGGTATTGCTGGTTGCGGTGGAAACCTGGCGTTTGTTCCCGCCAATTCTTTTTTTAGGGGAGCCAACGGCTGCGGAATCTTTGCTTCGGCGGAACATTCCCTGTCTGTTAGGCCACTTGGCCGCAACTGGAACCGAGCTAAGTTCGGTTTGCCAAACACAGACACTTTTGCCTTAATTCGAGGTTCGTCATCATGTTACTGCGACCACGCCGACCGCGCGACCTGGAATGGTACCATGCTGGCCCCATGCTTTTTGGAGATTGGGGCACCAGCCGGCTTTACGTTTTAGGCCTTTGCTTTTACTACACACACCATGCCTCCTTTTGGTTCATGTTGGCCATGTCAGTCTTGCTGTTGCTTTTAGCCTGGGCCTATTCGGTGGTCTGCCGCTTGCACCCTGATGGCGGCGGAGTTTATTCCTCGGCACGGGAACATTCCCGATTTTTGGCAGTCATAGGGGGCTTATTACTTTGTGCCGACTACATTGTAACTGCCTCTATTTCCTCCTTGGACGCTTTCCATTATCTCGGAGTACCACATCCGGAATGGTGGGCAATGGCTTGTATTGCGGCCATCGGTTTGTTCAATTTCTTTGGTCCACGCAAGTCAGGTACGGTGGCTCTGATCATCGCCCTCTTCACGGTATTACTTACGCTCATCATTGCTCTGGCTGCTATCCCCTGGTTGCCCCGCGCTCATGTGGAGCGAGTGCCAGCCCAACCAGGCGAAGTTTGGATCAATTTTGTACGCATCATCCTGGCCGTTTCAGGCGTCGAGGCAATTGCCAACATGACGGGCATTATGAAAGCTCCTGTGGCCCGCACGTCGAAGCTGGCTATTTTCCCCGTGGTAACCGAAATCGTCTTGCTCAACCTCATATTAACGCTGGCCATGTCCGCGGTTCCTGCTGAAGTTCTCGGAAACGGAGATCCGGACCAGCAATACGAGGCCAACAAAGCTACCATGCTCCGTGCGTTAGCCGAATATTATGTGCATCCCTACTTCGCTGCGGCCGCGTCCTTGGTGTTTGCTCTGTTATTACTTTCCGCGACCAATACT
>JANWVZ010000280.1 GCA_025056555.1 Gemmatales bacterium
CGGTTCGGCGACATCAACCGAAAACGCGACCTCAGGCTTAAGCATTTTCAAGAACTGTTTCACCGCGGCGACCCGGCGATCGTTTAACTCCTTTCGCTTGCGGGCATAGCCCTCCGGATCCTGCGGAGTGAACGGCACGTCATTCGCGGTTTGGACATAGATATTCGTTTCGGGGGCCGGCCGCCGGGCTGCGAGTCGAGCCAGCAGTTGTTGCCCGTTCGGCAACAGTTCATCCGACTCCGCCTTGAAGTGGTAGTTGTACAGTGTTTGCTCGTAGGCCAAGCCGTTGGCCGCTTGCGTCTGCAGCGGTTCCAAAGCCGCCTGCCTTGCCTGGCAGTTGTAACGCTGGGGATAACAGGGGTCAACCAGGTCCGAGTAGGAACCCACACACCCCGTCACCGCGACCAGCGACAGGAGGCCGCCCCACGCCACTTGCTTTCGCCATTCACCGGTCATGGCACCTGCTCCTCCTTGAAGCAACTCGGATGACCGCCTCCTGCGGCCACCGTAAGCTACTAACCCTTGAATCCCTCTGCGATCTTGATCACCGCCGGGCCGGCCAGCACCACGAAGATGCCGGGGAAAATGAACAGTACCAGCGGGAAAATCAGTTTGACGGCAGTCTTCGCTGCCTTTTCCTCCGCGATCTGCCGCCGACGGGTCCGCAGCGAGTCGGACTGAATCCGCAGCGCTTGGGCCACGCTTGAACCGAACCGATCGGCTTGGATTAAAATTGCCGCCAGAGCCCGCATGTCGTCCACCCCCGTACGCACTCCCAAGTCGTGCAGTACGTCGCGCTTCGACCGACCCATCTGCAGTTGGAAGTTGGCGATGTTGATCTCCTCCGTCAGCACCGGATGATGGTCTTTCATTTCCTCGCACACCTTCCGCATGGCGGCATCCAAGCCCAACCCGGACTCGACGCACACCACCATCAGGTCAAGCACGTCCGGCAACGCCAGGAAGATCGCTTCCTTGCGTTTCATGATGATGTAACTGAGCACCCACTCCGGAAGGAACAGCCCCAGCGCCAGCGTGCCTGCCAGCACGATGCCCCCCATCCCCTTGAGCAGGTCCATTGGGTTTCCCGTCCAATACAGCGGGATGAGCCCGGCCAGGACGATGAACCCAATAATCATCGACACAAAGCGGATGCCAAGATAAATCTGCACCGCCTTATCTCCGCGAAATCCGGCATTGGCGAGGCGGGCGCGAAGTTGTGAAACTTCATACTCTGATTTCGGTTCCAGGGGTTTGGAAAAACTAGAGAAGCGGTCCAAGATATCCTTCATCTTGTTATCGACCCCGCCTGAAGACGGCGGCTCGATATCCATCATGGACACGGGCCGATTTAGCCGCGCCAGCCGCTCCTCCGCTTGCGTGTTCCGTTTTGACAGCAGGGACAAGATTAAAACAACGATGCCGATGGGCAGCAAAAAGGCCACGATCACCGGCAGCATATCAGTGACAGCGTTCGTCAGGGGCATGGTGATCTTCTCCAGTTACCAGATCCGCCAGGACGCGGCTGCTGGCTCTTCCCGTTACACCTTGATGTTGACGATCTTGCGAATGGTCCAGGCACCGAGTAATTGCATGATCAAGCCGTAGACGCACATCTTCTTGCCTTCCTCGGTCGTCCACAGGACCTCGGCGTATTCGTAGTTCAAGTGCATGACGGCCAGGAGCATCACGAACGGCAAAGCGATCAGAATGTTCCCCGAGAGCCGACCCTCGCCAGTCAACGCCTGGACCATTCCCAGAATCTTGAAGCGCTCACGGATGACGTAGCTGATCTTGTCCAGGATTTCCGCCAAATCGCCACCGGTCTGGCGCTGGATGAGCACACTGGTCACGAAGAATTTCAGGTCCAGGCTGGGCACGCGGTCACACATCGCCTTCATGGCGTCTTCCAGACTGACACCCAGGTTTTGTTCTTCGTAGACTCGACCAAACTCCGTCGCGATCGGGGCAGGCATTTCTTCGCTGATGACATGAATGGCTGCCTGTAAGCTCTGTCCGGCACGCAGTGCCCGCGCCATCAAGTCCATCGCGTCCGGCATCTGCAGAGCGAACTTCTGCAGCCGCTTGTTCCGCATCCAGATCACCCAGCCCCACGGGATGGCTCCGAAGAGAATTCCGGGGATCACCGCGATGGCGATGGGAACGCCGAAGGCCAGGCTCGCGAATGTGGCCACTACCGCCAGAGCACCTGAGAGCAGGATGATGGCACTAGGCCGAATATTGATATCCGCCTGCTGAAAGACGCGGTCGAGCGAGGGGATCTTGGGGACAATGGCTTCGACGAGATTCTTCTTACCGGCGTCAGCCGCATCTTTCCAGATTTCAATGGCCTGACTCGATGCGGATTTACTGCCGCGACGTGTGAAGACGTCAAGCCGGCTTTCCGCGCTACCGGACCGACGATTGGCCATTAAACCGATCGCCAACACCAGCGTGACAATACTGGCGCCCGCTAGCAGCGGAATGAGGAGGATCGGCTGCATCAGTTGGCCGAGAATATCCATGGCTGGTTCCCTTTATGTCTGCAACGCTGCGGCTGGGACCGCGGACGAAGTAGCCTGGTATCAGTCACGCAGCAAGACCCGCTCCTGGAACAAATTCGATGGTAACTTGATGCCGGCTGCCTCCAGCTTGGGCAGGAAGGTCGGACGTACGCCGGTACATTCGAATTGCCCAAAGGCCCTGCCGTTCTGATCAATTCCCAATTGTTTGAATCGGAACACCTCCTGCATCGTGATGATTTCTTGCTCCATACCAACGATTTCCGTGATGCTCGTCACCTTGCGGGGCCCGCCCTGCAAACGATTGGCTTGGATGATGATGTCCACCGCGGAAGCAATCTGCTGTCGCATGGCTTTGATCGGCATTTCGAAGCCGGCCATCATCACCATCGTTTCGAGGCGGGCCAAGGCATCGCGCGGCGAGTTGGCGTGCAGGGTGGTCATGGACCCTTCGTGGCCCGTATTCATGGCC
>JANWVZ010000281.1 GCA_025056555.1 Gemmatales bacterium
GAAACATCGTAACCGCCGAAGCCGGCGGATCGCTGGGGTCGGATACGATGGGAAAATCTCGTGCTAATGGCCGAACATGGTCCCGCAACGACGCCGACAAATGTAACGCCGCCTCCTCCCCGATGATCAATTTCGGCGCTAACCGGGCAGGAGCCAGCTGGGCCATTTTCCCACTACTGCGGATAACGAGACTCATCTCGCCACTGGGCAAATCATGCACGGTGATTACGCTGCCTGCGTAGAGTGCCGCCAGTTGCTGACTGGCAGGAATCAGGACTACTTGCTGGGGTGGGGCCGCCGTTCTGATACGAACCAGTTGAGGCGGCTGGGTCAGCGACCACACCACAATGCTATATTCGGGTTTTGGCGCGGCGGCTGTTTTCCAAACCAACGCTGCCCAGCGACCATCTGGCGATACGGCGCCTACGTTCAATGCTTCCGCATTCGGATCGGGCTTCGGAATCTCCAACCGTTGCACGCGGTCGGCCACCTGATACAGGCCTTCCCGACTCAGGAGCCAACACGTTTCGTCTCGACCAGAAAAGGCTAAGGCTAAGACGCCCGTGGGAATCTCTTTGCGCACTTCATAACGCTGGGTGTCTGTGTTCACCAGAATCAGACTGGTGTTCCAGGGAAAGGCGAGCAGGTCCAGGTAAGGGGAAAACGCCGACGGTTGCGGCGACATTTTCACTCGCGGCGCGGCACTGAGGTTGAGACGCATCTCCCCAAGTAACTGACCCCGCTGGCTGTCCCGCCACTCCACACCGTCCTGATAGATCACGGCTAACCGATGGACTTCACACCACGAAATGCCGATCGGCCCGCGGTCGAGGGCGATGGGGAAAGATACCCGCAGCTTGCCATCGGAAGCCTGGTAAACGTTGACCTGGCCCACTTCTTCCAGGATGGCAGCAGCCTCGCCATACGGATCGGCCGCCAGGCTGACAATCTTGCCCGTCACCGTCGGGGCTTGCAGAACGAGGCTCGCAATCCCGCCAGGAATCTCCGGCACCCGTGGCGCCTCATCGTGCTGCTGAGGCGGAGATCCCGCTGCAGTGACGGCAGTGGACACGTTCTCGGACGGCTTTCCTGCCGGTGAATCGGCGGTCGGATCGGGTTGCGAGGCCAGATTTGCCGCGCGCGGTAGTTGTCTCAGCACCAGAACAACTGCCAAGAGGGCACCGAACACGAACATCGCCACAAACGCGAGCACCAGATAAAGCAGGTTGCGTCGGGTACGGCGAATGCCTGTGGGGGCAACGGGAGGTGGCGGAATGATAAAAGCCGGCGGTACGACATTGTCCTCGACCGCGACCCCGAGCCTCGGGGCAGCCAGCACCCCTCCCAACGCGAACTGACTGAGCGCCTGCGCCACTTCTCCCGCAGTGGTGCACCTGTCCTGCGGTCTGAGGGCGAGCATCCTGTCCAGGAACTGCACTAAACCAGGAGGCAAGTCTTTCCGCAACCCAGTGATCGCGAGCAACCGACCTTCCAGCTTCGCGGCGATTTTCTTCTGGTCATCGTCTTCCGCCAAAGGCGAGCGACCAGCGAGCAAGTAGTAGAGCACACATCCCAGACTATAAACATCAGCACGTATATCCGCCCGATCCGGGGAACTGATAACCTCCGGCGCCAGAAAGTCTATCGCACCTGCCTCAAGTCCTGCGGATTTCGCTAACGGTTCCCCTGGCTTGGGGAGCAATTGCGTCAGACCGAAATCCAGGACCTTGACGACGTCGGATGGAGTCACCGCATCGCGAGTTACGATCAGGCTGGAGGGTTTGATGTGGCGATGGAGTAATCCTGTATCGGCGGCGTGCTGTACCGCGAGAGCGGCTTGGCGAATATACTCGCACGCGATCGGCACCGGTAACGGGCCGCGCTCCCGGACTAACTGTGCCAACGACTTACCCTCGACAAATTGCATGGCGTAGTAATAACGGTCGCCATCTTGGCCGGCATCGTATACAACCACCACGTTAGGATGGTTCAGTTGCGTCGCGAGTTGTGCTTCGCGAAAGAACTGCGGAATGACTTCCGGGCGACCCACCGATTTGCGGTTCACCACCTTCAAAGTACAGATGCGTCCCAAGGCTCGATGTCGGGCTTTGTAAACATCGCTGACGACGCCCTTACCCAGATGCTCCAGAATGCAATAAGGCCCCAACAATAAGTGCTCCACCCGGTCGTTGCTGAGCGCATTGACCTGATACGCGGTCAGTAAGCCGCGCTGCACTAAGAGACGGTACAACTGCAAGGCGCTGGAGCATTCCTCGGCCAGCGTCTGCAACTCCGCTTGCCGCTCCGGGGGCACCAGTTCCAAACGCTGGATCGTCGCAACGATTTCCGCGACACTTGGTCCGGGCGACATGGCTATTCCCTCTGGGCGAAAGTACCTTCAGCCAGAGCATCCATCGGTGGCCAGCAATGTGTTCCTGTCCGGATCAAGCGCTCACTTTCCTTTATTTTAGCCTGATTCTTTATTGCCGTAAGCCGGTTACTGAGGAAAAGTCGGCGGTCAGCAGAAATTTTTTGCTGTGAGCCGAGGGTTACCATCTATGCGAATTATGTGGGCCCTGATACGTGGACGCGTCATGCAGGAAACAGTCATGAGTAAAGTGTGAGAAGCTGAAAAAACCACTTGAACAGCGGAAGCAGATTTGTTAGGATCAGGAGTGAAGGGTGCCGGGAGTAGTCGTAGCCAGTAGCTCAAACCCACGTCGGGACTCGCAGCGCAGTGACTGTGCGCTGATACTCTACTCATCTCGCGAGACTCGCTGGCTGATCAGTGCTACAGAGAGGAGGCGGACTCATGCTGTCTTGGTGGCGCAACTGGGGTTTGGGGAAGTCGCGTGTTCCACCGCCCCGAAACCGTGGCGCACAACTGCAAACACGCCGTTCTTCCACGCGTCGTCGAGCACCAACCCGTACCACACTCCGCGTGGAGCAGCTAGAAGATCGCACCACCCCGACGAATAACATCCCCCT
>JANWVZ010000282.1 GCA_025056555.1 Gemmatales bacterium
CGGCTCGGCACCCAATTTTAGCCGGCGTAATGTTGGTGAGATGGGTTATCGTCTATCTCAGAGGCTGGACTGGTTCAAAAAGTACACGGAGGTGCGCGAACGTCGGCGCTGGCAGCCGATTCTAAGCCAGTTTGTCGCGCACCATGTGGCGCAGAGCCTGCTCAAGTGCTGGGATGCCCAGGCTGTGCGTGAAGACGAGTTGGCGGGTCTGTTTCTGGCGTGGTCGGCCGCAGAGGAACTTGCGGAAGAGGCGCCCGATTTGCAGCCACGTTGGCGGGAATTTCGGCACAAAATTCTGCAACCGCTCTGGCAGCGTTGGCCCCAACTGAACCAAGTGAACGATCCTGAACGCCGACGTATGCTCGCTGGTATCTACCTGACCCTCGACAGCCACAACCCCGAAGTGCACCATGTCTGGCGTCAGCTCGCCCGAGAAAACCAGCGGTTAGTGCGCGTGATTCGCAGGGCTGCCCCACTCGAGGCCGAGAGGCACTTAAAGTCGTCTATACTGACAGGGTGCGTCGTACCGCAACAAGATCAGGTGGCCCTGGTTATCAGGGCGGACGGGCCGTGGAGGGTTGAAGGTCCCAGCATTACCCGCCGCCAGTTGGAAGTGCGCCACCTCGTGACAGGGCGGCCTCTCGTCAGCTGGCCTTTTGACCTTGGGCCTGCAAACCAGTTTGGCCCCCGTGCTGACGTTATGCAGGCTGTTATCGGACCTGAAGGAACTACCGTGCTCACCATCGAAGGCTTCCCCGGCGGAGAACTCAAGCCGGGTTTAGTGTTCCCGTCCACGTTTTGGTTAGTCCAACGGGAATTAGCCACCGGTAAACTATTGTGGCGAACTCAGTTACCCGAACACATTCAATACCCCCTTGTGGCCGTGAATCAGAACAAGAAGTTAGCGGTAATCTTAGCTTCCATGCCAGCCGCCGAAGCACGGCCCGATGAACCTCCGGTGCCGGGCGGACATCGCGATGCTTGGCTGGCCACTTATGACCTTACAGCGGGTAAAAAACTGCAGGAAGTCCGCATCGCCCGATGCATGGTGTATTACGGGGAAACCGCTGGGCTAAGCAAGGACGGAAGGTGGGCCATATTTCTCAACGGGCCTCGAAACGAAATCGTTTTATGGGACATAGACCGATTCCGGGAGCACAAACGTATCCGCATCGAACCAAACGAGCCTCGAGAGCACATCTTCCGGCGCCACTTGGTCGTAGACCCGTCGGGCCGGTATGTCGCTGTTGGCCTGCCGACTCAGGGCCCCCGCATATTTGCCATCCCCAATGGCAAAGAGTTATGCGCTCTGCCGGTGCATATGCCCCAGATTTTCATCGCGCTACCAGACGGCGAGCATGTGATCTTAGGGCGACACAACGAAAGAGAGATGGAAATATGGTCATTGGCCCAAGAGCGGCGTGTCGGCATAATTCGGCTCCCTGCAGGAGACAGAGTGACTGACAGGATCATCCAACTCACCTCGGATGGCCAATTTCTGATCCTTGCAGGTGTCGAGTCTAACAAGTGGGATCAAATCTACGTCTTCTACATCGGCGATCTGTAAGAGCCCTCCCGCTAAGCCAGGATAGCGAGCGGTTCTTAGACAATTTACTAGGCACCCAGGTCAGGGTGTTTGTATGATTAGGGAAAATAAATGCGTATCAATCCCGCAGCGGGAGGCGTATGCACGGAACTATGCAAAGCGAACATCCTCACGAGCCATCAAGCGACTCTGTGAATTCCAACGAAATTGCGACGCCGATGATCCTGGAACGCTATAGTCGGCAAATGAAGTTTCCGGGCATCGGTGAGGCAGGACAGCGAAAACTGCTGGCCAGCCGCGTTACCTTATGCGGTTGCGGGGCGCTCGGAACGGTGTTGGCTAACCTCCTGGTGCGGGCAGGGGTCGGTTTCGTCCGCATCGTCGACCGCGATTTCATCGAACTGCATAATCTCCAACGACAGGTCCTCTTCGACGAGCAGGACGTGACCGAGAATCTCCCCAAAGCGGTGGCCGCAGCCCGCATTCTCCGTCGCGTCAATTCGACCGTGCAGATCGAACCCGTGGTCGCCGACATTGACCATACCAACATCCTCGACCTGATCCGCGATGTGGACCTGATCCTCGACGGCACAGACAACTTCGAAGTACGCTACCTGATCAACGACGCGGCCATCTATACGGGCAAACCCTGGGTCTATGGCGGCTGTATCGGCAGTCATGGCCAAGTGATGGTAATCCTGCCGGGCGAGACGCCCTGTCTACGCTGCGTCATTGAATCGGCGCCACCGCCGGGCATGGCTCCGACGTGCGAAACCGCCGGGGTGCTCGCACCTGCAGTCCACATCATCGCCAGTTTCCAGGCCGCGGAAGCTCTCAAAATTCTCACAGGCCACCTGGAAGCCGTCAACCGCGAACTGATTTACGTGGACGTTTGGGATAACGTGCTCCGTCAATTCAAAATCAGCCGACTCAAGGACAAAGTGGATTGCCCGTGTTGTAAACGTCGGCAGTTCGACTGGCTGGAAGGAAAAATGGGTTCGCACACCACGGCGCTGTGCGGACGCAATGCGGTACAGGTGGCCCATCGCAGCGCTACACGCCTCGACTTTGCCGAATTGGCCCAACGATTACGTGGCCTGGGCGAGGTCATGTACAATCAATTCCTGCTCAAGTTCCATGTCGAAGGCTACGAATTCACGGTGTTTCCCGACGGTCGCGCCATCATCAAAGGTACCAGCGACGTAGAACGTGCCCGCACTCTCTACGCCAAGTACATCGGCCACTGAGATACTAGATACCGCAGTTCACGGCACGGCCACTGTCGGTAAACCGACCGCGGATTCCAGGCCACTGCGCACGTAGGCCAAGTGTTAGCGCCGTTACACCATCGCCGCGAGGCGAAGCCGAAGCGCGAAAAAACTGGGCTAGCGTTTTGCCGCACATCGGCTATGTAACCGACCCATAGTCGCAAAACACC
>JANWVZ010000283.1 GCA_025056555.1 Gemmatales bacterium
CCAGCCACGGTTATCAGGTGAGCAGAGCTGCCCATAGTCGAGTCTCCTTAAGGATAGTGCAGCAATGAAACAACCGCTCGGTTACCCCAATAAGTAAGACTATTATCGAAGTTGAAAGTAAATCGGTCTAGTGGTAAAGCAGCAAACTAAAATGATAGAAAACACTTCCAGCAGCCGAGGACCAGGTTAATCGCAGAGACGCGTCGTAGCACAGTTATCGCGCAAAGGCCTTATACGCTCTAAGGCAAAGTAAAACTGGCCTTATTCGACGGGCATGAAAAAATCAGTTCCGAAGCCGTCTAGAAATTGGTGAACCGCTAATATCCGGGCGGCAATCTGGCTGGATCTGCCACGAGAGGATCGGGCGGATCACTTTGTAAGGCGCGCAGGAAGTTGACAAGATCTTTCTTTTCCTGGTCGGTAAGGTTGAGCTTCAACGGAACGATGGGCTTACCGTCGAAGAGTTTGACTTCAGGTCCTTTATAGTTTTTCGGATCGCGGGTAAAGGCTTGCTCGGCCTGGACGTCGCGCATCTTGGGGTCGAGCCAGGGGTTGGCATTACCTCCGCGATCGTAGAAGTTAATTACGTCTTCCAGCGTCTTTTCACTGCCGTCGTGCATGTAAGGGGCGGTGCTGAGCAGGCCGCGCAGGGTTGGCGTCTTAAAGGCACCGACCATTGCTGGGTCTTTGTGCCCGAGCATTTGCGCCCCAAACCGGCCTATATTCTCTTTTGTCAATTTGCCATCGGTGAAGCCCACGCCCAGATTGTGAAATTGGTTATCGGTGAAGTTGTCGCCTGCGTGGCACTGATTGCACCGTGCCTTGCCGAAGAACAAATTGCGACCATTGAGAATGCTCTTAGCCAGTTCGGAAACCCTGTCCAAGTCTTTGGCGCTTTCCGGATCGAGCTGGAACGGACTCAGGACATGTTTGTCTTTGCGAGCAAAGGCTTCTTTCAAAACCTTCTCATAGTCCTGGGCTTGGAGGGTAAAGTCAGGAACACCAGCCGCTTCGACGCGTTCGCGCATGGCTAATTCAGCACGGTCGTGGAGAGAGTTGCCGATCAGAACTAGGCGTTCATAAGAGGCAATGGCTTTTGCAGCACCATCGCGTGTGGGCGGAGTTCCGAAGACGCGCTGAAAGAGCTGGACTAGTTCACTGTTCTGGCGTAAGCGTTTGACAGCCTCGTGCCACGCGTTACCCTTGCCGTCCCACATTTCGAGCGGGTTTTGTACAGGTCCCTGGGCTTGGTCTTCGAGAGAAACCGCCCGGCCGTCCCAGAACTGCAACAGGTTATAGGCGGAGTTCATCACAGTAGGCGCACTGACTCCCCCTTTATTGCCGAAGATGCCGGTTGAGACTGGCGACTGGTCGGTAAAACCCTTGTTCGGATGGTGGCAGGTAGAGCAGGAAACCGTGTTATCGGAGGAAAGGAGTCGGCTGAAATAAAGTTTCTTGCCGAGAACGAATTTGCTGACAGTGATGGGATTTTCGGGGGGAACTGGTGGATTTTGTGTTAAGCCCAGGGGCACCTTGATTTTCACCGCCTTGCGTTGCACTGATTGACCAGTTTTCGGATTTATCGCTTTTTCAGTAACCTCGTTCCAGAAGGCAGGAAGTTTAGTCCATTCTTCGAGCTGTTGAGTGCGGTTGACAAAGTAAACAGGTACTTGCTGCTCAAAAGGCTCCATGAGCTTCTCGTCGGGTAAGAGCACGTCGGGGTCGGGACCATCGGTCTCGGGTGCTTTCGGGGCATCCACTGAACCAGGCTTTTGGATTTCTTGAGGCGGGACCTTAATTACCTCAGGCTGTGGGGGCTTAGCAGGTAGAGCCTCTGGTTCATTGTTGGCTGGTGGAGCCGTTTTTGCGACCGTCTGGGATTGAGTTTTGGCCAACGAGGTCGGCTGCGGTCCTCTCACGCATGCGGCAGCGAGCACCGCTAAGCATAGTCCCAGGGAAATGCAGGCGTGTCGATGGCACATAGAGTTTCCTCCCAGGCAGTCTTGTGTTTTCTCAGGGCATATCACGCTTTAGGCATTTGTTGTTCGGAGTACAGCTCGGCTAATTGCCGTGCAGTTTGAACCAGTCGCTCATGGTTTTTTTCCAGATAAGACGGTGGGCCACCTTTGATGGCAACCGCTTCGTGAACGCGGGCCGTTGGCACCATTTCGATGGCGTCCCAAGGACACCATCGCTCGCACAATGCACAACCAATACAACGCTCCAAGTCTATGTCCACAAACGACTGTAAGGGTGGCAGGTCTTCGCCAGGAATTTTGTAAATGCAATCCACTGGGCAAACTTCAATACATGCCTCGCAACCGGTGCAATTATCAGCGTATACCACAGCTAACTCTTTTGGCAGCTTTTTCCGCGCTTTTCCGGCACCTTTGGCCATGAGCCTAGCTCCTTGTGAGAAAAGAGCTAATAATGTGGTTCAGCGTCTACGGCATCGTATGCAACAAGTCCAAATTCGGCAAGTTATCAATAATAATTCTTCTTATTTTTTCTCGGAAAAAGGTTTCCTTATTCGGAGTCAAGAGTAACCCTTGCATGTCCCCACTAAGCAAAAACGGCCATGGTTAGCAACCAGAGGGAACAGGCGAGAGACTGTAAGTCTGACTTGCATGTCACCACTAGGCAAATAAGGCCATAGTTAGGAATTCAGCTGGTACAATCCACGAAAGATGTTGAAGCCTTGTGCCCGGCGCGGATTATTCCGGCACAAGTCTGAAAAATTTTTTAGCGACATCTGGCAGTCAAATAGGCGCCAATTATAATCCAAATTGGGCGCATCCAGGGAGCGTAGCACAGGAGACACAGCATGGCTCTCGAAGTCAAGAAGATTGACGTGTACGTGGCCGACATAGACGATCGGCCTGGGGCGTTGGCCGAGAAATTGGCTCCATTGGCCGAGGCAGGTGTGGACCTTGCCTTTGCATTTGCTCGGCGCCGTCCTGATGTGCCGGGCAA
>JANWVZ010000284.1 GCA_025056555.1 Gemmatales bacterium
CGAACCGCGGGAATTCGACCCGGACGTCCAGCAGGCCCTGCGAACCATCCTGGGCGATTTGCAGACCCCGCTCGATAGTCGCTTCTTCCAGAAACTGAAGGAGCGTTGGAACGTCTGGTACACTGATCCACGCAGGGGAACCACAGGCACCCCAAGAGAAAAAGACAATTCGCCCTTGGCGCAAAAGAGCAGAGAGTTGGCCACCGCCCGCAACGAACTAGCGATCGTTGAGCAGGAATTCCAGGAAATTGAACGACTGATTAGACAGATGCGCGATCTGGAGATTCAGCGGCAGGATTATCTGCGGCAACGTGAGAAACTGATGCAAGAAGTCCAGGACCTGGAGCAGAGATGGAAACAAACCGAGGTGCGGATTCGAGAATACCAGGCGGCGGAGCAGGAATATAAGGCTGCGACCCAGGAACTCGAAGCAGCCAGGAAAGAACTGGCCGACCGCCGCAAGGCCGAGGAACAGGCTGAGCACGACGCCCAAGCCGTGGCCATCGCTCGAACTGCGGTTGAAAAGGCTGAGCAACAACTGGACACTGTTCAACAGCGGTTGAATCAGGTTCGCAACCAACTCCAGGAAACCAAAGCGCAACGGTCGGCAATCCAGGAACGGGAGCAAGAGCTGGCTCAAGCCCTCCGCATTCTGGACTATATGGAAGAGTTGCAACGGATTCAGGACACCAAAGCCCAAGCTCAGGAAATTGCTCAACGTATCGAGCAACTGGAGAAAGAGCAGCAGCAATGTCCGACCCTTTCACCCGAGGCTCTCGAGGCCGTCAAGAAGAGTTATAACCGTTTGGTGACGCTTCGTGCCGAGCTGGCGGCCGCTTCCCTGAAGCTGAGGTTGACTCCTCAACCCGGCACCGAAGCCGAAGTAACCTTGGACGCAGGTCACGCCCAACATATCCAGGGCGGTGGTGAAGCGGCAGAACTCGCCTTTCGTCGCACGGCCCAAGTCAGTATCCCCGGCTGGGGGCTGATCGAAGTCAGGCGCGGCACGCTCGCGGGCCAACTTGACAACCTCGAGCAGGAGCTGCGGCGTGAGGAACAAGCATTCGCCGATGCGGTAGCTCCTCTACGCATCAATCCCAACGATGCGGATGCCCTCGATCAGGTGCTCCGACGCGATGCCGAGTGGCACATGCGAAAAAAAGAGTTGCAAAATCTCAAAAAGGAGTTGAAAAAGCTGGCGCCTGCAGGACTGGAGTTACTCCAACAGCGGGAAATAGAATTGCGGGCGCGTTTGGCGGCAAAAAAACCTGGCTTAGCTATGGACAGCCGAGACAAACTCCACGAGCACCAGCGCCAGACTGAAAAGCAACGCGCTGAGCTGGAGCAATTTATTACGGACCTGGAGGCCCAAAACAAAACAGTCGAACAACAATTGGCCGAAGCCATCCAAATGGTTACTCAGGCGCGTGAGAAGCTCGCTGCCGCGGAGGCGACGGCTAGCGCGAGCCGGAAACACTTGGAACAGCTGAATTCTGAGGAGAGGATCAGGCAGCGTATCGAGGCGGCCGAAGCAGCTCTCGTTGCCGCCGAACGGCGGCGTACCAACGCCGCACTGACACCAGAAGAGGAAACCATAGAAGCTCGCTTGAAGTCGGCACGCGATGCCGTGGACGCTTTGAACAGCGAGCTTCGGCAAGTCGAGGCCCAATACCACCGAAACCGTGGCCGAATTGAACAGACCGAGGGTTTGCATGCTCGCCGGAACCAACTTGCCGCTCGCGTCCAAATGCTGCAAGACGCCATCGAGCGTGAAACCCTCGAACGCGATGCCATTAATTTGCTTTACCGACTCTTTCAGGAATGCCGCGAACAACGTCAGAACCAACTCCTCGGCTCAATCCGCGACCGAGTATTAAGCTGGATCCGACTGCTTGACATTGGTCGTTATGGCGACCTCCGTTTCAATGAGGCTTTCTTACCTGAATCACTGCAAAGCAGCGACGGCACCTATGAAATGGCCTTGGACTACGAATCAACCGGTGCCCGCGAGCAGATCGCCATGATGGTGCGCTTGGCGATCGGCGCGGCCTTGTCGAAACCTGAGGATCCAGCCGTCGCCGTGCTCGACGATCCGCTGACGCACGCTGACCTGCGCCGCCTGACCAACATGCGGGCGATCCTGCAGAGCGCTGCTCAGGGCGACCCCAAGCTCCAGCCTCCTGCAGGTCCGCTGCAAATCCTCATCTTCACTTGCCACCCGGAGTGGTTTCGCAGCGACCACGCGACCGTTGTAAACCTGGAAGACCCGACCATTCTGACCCGCTGGCCGGTGTGACTGACGAACCCAGCACCTCCGCTGAAATAGCACGCCGCGGTTCTTTCCGTGGGGCTACCTTATAGCTATAGAACTTTGGCACGGGGCTTCGCGGACGCGACTGGCTCGATGTGTTCGCCACCATCGTCTCCCCGACCTGTGTGCGCATCGGGGGACGAAATATCTTCGGTGTCGGCAGCGGTCGCCGTGTCACGAGCTGATGAGGTCTTATTGCGCGGCCACGGGATTGACGGGAGACTTGGGTTATTTGGCGCTGGCGGGAAACGTGCTGCGGCGGCTTATAAACACTGGTGTGAGCCTGGTTATGCCCGACCACGTCATCCCGACCACCCCGACCACCCGCTCATGCCGCCACGGACAGAGGAACGGTGTCAACAACGGAGTCTCAGGCCCACGTTGAGGCCGTGTCCCCAAAAGTCGGTGGCGTCGTCTAACCAGGGGGTAAAACGTACACCACCACGGTCGGCGCCGCTTCCAACGATTGAGTTCAGACCTGAGTTACATATCGGATCCATCTGACTGCCGGAGCGCCGGAACCTCACCATGAGAAGGCGGAATTAAGGCTCGTGCCCACCTGTCCACTGGAGAAGTCGTTGGTTACGCTGAACCCATCATAGATCGAGTCGTTGGCGGCATGAGCGATGGGAGCGCCAATTTCCACGGTATCGTGCA
>JANWVZ010000285.1 GCA_025056555.1 Gemmatales bacterium
CCCCGCAAAGAAAAATAGCCCCAGCATGCACGCTAGGAATCCAGGAAACTGATCGAGCGAGGTCGGTTCCGTAAAGAAGGTCGTTCCAAGAGCGCAAACCAACAGGCCGATGCCGCTGATTTGCGTCACCCGAGCGCCGCCGAAACGATCGCTAATCGGCCCGAAGGCGACGCGGACGACCGAACCGATCAGCGGCCCGAGAAAGGCGTAGGTCAGCGGATCGGGAGCATTCTCGAAACCGCCAAAGAGCGTCTTCAGGAGGATGGGGAAGATCGCGGCGAAACCGGCAAACGAACCGAAGGTCATGATGTACAGCGAGGTCATCACCCAGGTGTGTTTTTCCCGGAAGATGTCGGTCTGCTCCAAAAACGAGGCTCGGACCGGCACACTGCGCAGCCACAACCAAGCCGCGCCGGCACCGATCAGGAGGAAAGGAATCCAGAAGTACGCGGCGTTATGCAGGTAGATAACGGTGGTCTGGCCCACTCGGGTCCATGGCTGCGGCGAACCGACGAGATTGCCGAGCGCCGCGGCGCCGATGATCCAAGGGACCAGAAACTGGGCCACGCACACACCGAGATTGCCGACGCCTGCCTGGATGCCTAATGCGGTCCCTTGCAAACGCTTTGGAAAAAACAGACTCGTGGACGGCATAAACGAGGAAAAATTGCCGCCCCCCAACCCGGCGAGGAAGGCCAACAGCAGCAATACCCAGAACGGTGTCTGCGGGTTCTGCACCGCTAGTCCCCAGCCCACGCAGGGGATGAGCAGCGATAACGTCGCCCAAGTCACCGTGGCCCGCGTCCCCAGAATGGGAATGAGAAACATGTGCAAAATGCGAAAGGTGCCGCCCGCCAATCCCGGCATCGCCGTCAACCAGAACAGCTGTGTCGTACTGTACCGGAAGCCGACGCCTTCCAGACGAACCACAATAGCGCTCACCATGAACCAAGTCGCAAACGCCAGCAACAGGTTGAACGTCGTGATTGTCAAGGTCCGCCAGGCCAGACGCCGGCCTTGTTGCTGCCAAAAAGCCGCGTCCTCGGGCGACCAGGGAGCCTGCTCGGCTGCGTTGAGCGGAGGCGAGGTAAGCGGACTCATGCTTCGAACCCTCTTCAGGTCTCCGGGTGCAACTCGATGCGGTGCAGCTGTTCGGGCGATTGCTGCTTGAGGATGCTGCGGACCACCAGGTGCAGCCACAGGGTGCAGACGGCGGTCAGGATGAGGAAAAAGAGCCAACACGAAGTCCAAATGCCCGTACCGCGGAGCAGGTAGCCAAAGATAATGGGGCAGACAAAGCCGCCCAAGCCCCCGAGGACGCCGACGATGCCGCCCACGACGCCGACCTCGGTGGGGAAGTAATCAGGAATGTAGCGGTAGACCGCTGCTTTCCCGATGCCGGTGACGACGCCGATGACAAAAACCAGGGCTGTGAAGATCCACACGTTGGCCTGGAAAAAGATGTGCGTCACCCCGCGGGCCAGCAACTGGCGTTTTTGCACCTCATCGCCAACCGCGATGACTGGCTCTTGCCAAGTCATGCTGCGGGGCAGGATGAGCCAGCCGCTGCGCCGCTGCTGTTCGGTGACCAACTCGCCCGTTTTCGGCTGGTATGGGTAAACCTCTTCCTTGCCGATTTTGGAGCGCAAAACAATTCGCGCGCTATCGACTGCGACGACGGTACCCGCCGACCGGGCCATGACGCCGCTGCCGGGCGAATGAATGTCCATCTGCGGAAACAGCAACAACAGGAAACAGACCAAGCTGACGCCGAAGACCCAGTACATGACCGTGCGGGCGCCGAATAGATCGGAAAGCCAGCCGCCAACTGCGCGGATCAAGCCCGAGGGCAAACTGAAGATGGAGGCCATGAGACCCGCCATGACCACGCTCATGGCATAGACGTTGACGTAATACGGAATCAGCCATTGTGCCAGGGCGACGAAACCGCCGAAGACGTAGAAGTAATACAGGCCGAAGCGCCAGACGCGGAGATTGACCAGCGGCCGAAGTTGCTGCCTGAGGGTCTTGCTGCCGGCACCCGGGGCCAACCGATTGCGGGCGCATAAAAGAAAGGCTATCCCCATCAGTACCAAAGCGGCGGCGTAGATCCGAGGCAGGATGCGCCAGCCTTCCAGGTTTTCACCGCCGTCGGTCAACCAGCGCAGCAGCACGGGCGCGAGCAGGCTGGTGACTGCTGCGCCCGCATTGCCGGCACCGAAGATTCCCAGGGCCAGCCCCTGACGCTCGCGCGGGAACCAGACCGAGGTAAACGCCACACCGACAGCAAAGCCGGTCCCCGTCATGCCGAAACCGAGACTGGCCAGGAAAAACTCCGTGAACGAGTCGCAGACGCTGACGAGATACGTCGGGATGGCTGAACCTAACAGTAACAGCCCAAAAACCCACTTGCCCCCAAAGCGATCGGTCAGCAGTCCCATCGGCAACCGCATGATGGAGCCGGTCAGGACCGGAATACCCATGAGCCAGCCCAAGGCGGCAGGGTCCCAGTCGTACAAGCCGTTGTCGACCAGGAAGGTCATGAGCACGCCGTTCATCATCCACACCGCGAAGCAGATGGTGAACGCCGTGGTGTTGAGAATCAAGGTCCACCACGCTGCCGCACTGATGTGGCGGCTATCCGCGACGGACGAAGTCGGTTCGTTCTTCATGATGCGGCTCCGTGGTTGAACCATGGCTCTGCGGCAGGTGCGGACGACGTGCGTATCAAGAGCGCCCGGATCAACGCTTCCGCTCGCTGGACAACCAGGTAATACAGCGCCAGCATCCCCAGCGTTACGGCCAGGGCAACGCCTAATCCTCCCCAGCCGCTCACTTCGGGCAGCACCATGAGATACACATCCAGCCAACGTCCCAAGAGCACAATCACGCAGACGTTGCCCAGGACCTTGGCGTCTTGTTTCATCG
>JANWVZ010000286.1 GCA_025056555.1 Gemmatales bacterium
AGAATCACGGTAGTACAAATAGTCTTAGCCTTGGATTGGAGGACATGATTGCACTTCCGGCTGGATTCCGATGCCTCTCCCCTTACACCGGTGGATCGTTATTAGCGGACTCCGACGTTTTTCTCGCTGCGTAACATCCAGCGCACCTGTGTCGGCTTCACAACTGACCATGTCTCGGCCGAATCAAGGCGCTTCACCTCGGCATGATATGCGAGAAAATGCGAAAACCACTACAAGCTTGAAATCAGCGTCGGCAACTTGTCCGCAAATATTAACCCTGTTTTCACAAAGGTAGACCTTCCGCTCGTTTCGGGCGAAAGGTATGATAACGCAGAGCTTCAGCAAGCTGACTTTCGCTCCTTGGGGAAACCTCCGAAACGACGGGTCATGATACGCCTCCAGACCGAATTTGACCTAGAATTCGACGTCGTTAATAACCCTAAGTAGCGGAAGGGAGCAGCATAAGTAAGTACGGAAGTGACCCCCATGTGGAATTTCCTTCAATCCTGGCGACGCGAACGGAAGTGCGGGTGGCGCAGGCTTCCAGTCCTGGTGCTGATAAATGGTTTAGCGGAACAATCGGAAAGTTGGTACTGCAATCGCTCAGAATGGCAACGGGACTTTGACGTCAAGTTGCCGGAGATTCTGGTTTACGATGGGCCACAATTGCAGCAACGCATCGCCCAGAACCTGCCGATCACTGTCCCCTACTTGACCGAGTGTCTGGAAGAGTATCTCCACCGTTTCGTCCAAAAGCCACCTTATTACCTTGTTGCCAGCAGCTTGGGCTGCCAGATTGCGGTTGAGTTGGCAGTTCGTCGCCCAGGCTGGGTGAAACGCATGGTACTGCTATGCCCTTCGGGCTTCGGGTCGCAGGAGCGATTGCCCATTGTCGAGGGGGTGCGAAGCAACAATGCTGAATCGCTCGTGCGAAGCGTCTTTCATGATCCTCGACACGTTGACCGCAACATGCTGAAGTATTTTCAGCAGCGGATGCAACAACGGGAATGGAAACTGGGCGTGCTCCGCACAGTGCGCGGCACCACGCAGCACTGTGTCCGCGATCAGTTACCCAAAGTCTCCTGCCCCACCTTGGTCATTTGCGGCCAGCAAGATCAAATCGTTTGCCCTCGTGAGGTGGAGGAAGCCATACGCGATCTGCCCCAGTTTCAGTACGTGCTTCTGCCGAAGTGCGGCCACGCCCCGCAAATCGAACGTAGTAAGCTGGTCAATCGCTTGGTGCGCTCGTTTCTGCTCAGCTCTGAAGTGTGCCAACCGGCCAATAACACCGCGCGCGAACCGGCTCTGGTTTCGTGGTCGCCCCAAGTAGGGCTCGGCCATGCTCTGGGATAGCCTGACCCGTTGGAGCCTGATACGACGCGGAGTTCAAGCCGCTTTACGCACTTACGCCCTGCGACGCCTCGCGCGATTAGATCGAGCCGATGCCTGCGCCGAGCAAGAGGCTACTTTATTACGGCTTGTGCATCAGGCATCAGCCACGCGCTTCGGTCAGGAACATGGTTTCGCTGGCATCCGTTGCGTGCGTGATTTTCAGGAGCGCGTCCCCTTACGCACCTACGAGGATTTTTGGCGGCAGTATTGGCAGCCGACTTTTCCTCATCTTCAAGGTATCACTTGGCCCGCTGCTCCAAGTTATTTCGCACTCTCCTCGGGCACCAGCACGGGCAACACGAAATATCTTCCCCTCACCAAAGACCTCCTCGCCTCGAATCGGTCTGCGGCGCTGTGTCTTTTCGGTTCGCTGTGGGCCAGCTATCCGCATATCCAACTGCTACATGGACGCCTGTTTTTTCTTGGCGGCAGCACCGACCTGACCCTGGTAGGTCCCGGTATATATGCCGGTGACCTGAGCGGTATCGTCGCCGCGACTAGCCCGAGCTGGTTGCGCCCGTTTAGCTGGCCGCCCTTGTCGTTGGCTTTGCTCAAAGATTGGGACAAAAAGATTACAGAACTGGCTCGCACATCACTAAGGGAACGTATCACGTTCTTGGCGGGTGTGCCTTCTTGGCTCATGGTGCTTATCGAGGAACTGAAAAAAGCCGCCGGCGGCAAGGCGTTGGTGGAGATCTGGCCGGATTTGCAGGTCGTGGTACACGGGGGAGTCTGCTTCGAGCCTTATCGCGCTTGGTTCGCCCGCGAATTGCCGAACCACGTCCTCCTGGCCGAGACCTACCCCAGCTCCGAAGCCTTCATTGCTTTTGAAGACCTGCGTTATCGCCGATTACGCTTAATCACCGACCATGGAATTTTCTTCGAGTTTGTGCCCCGCGAAGAACTCGGTCAAGCCCGTGCCACGCGCCACACGGTGCACAATTTCGAGCTGAACGTGGATTATGCCGTCGTCGTTACGACTTGTGCAGGTCTGTGGGCCTATATGCTCGGCGACGTCATTCGTTTTATACAACGAGACCCACCGCTGTTACGGTTTGTCGGACGAACCAGCTATTTCCTCTCCGCCTTCGGCGAGCACCTGACGGGCGAGGAAATCGAACGGGCCGTGAGCCACGCCGCTCAGTTGTGTCAGGCCTTAGTGGCCGATTTCCACGTCGGCCCAGTATTTTGCCAACGCGGCATATCACCGGGTTGGCACCGTTACCTCGTCGAATTTGTGCAACCGCCGGCCGACCTGGCTCACTTCTGTCGGGCTCTGGATGCCGAGCTACGCCAACTCAACGCCGACTATGACGTTCATCGCACTGGTCAAGTCGGTATCGCGCCGCCTGAGGTTATTCTTCTCCGTCGCGGCGCTTTCGCCGATTGGCTGCGCTCACAAGGCAAACTCGGCGGCCAGCACAAAGTGCCCCGCATTGACAACAGCGGCCAACTCACTGCCTCGCTCCTTAAATTTTTTGCCGACTCAGGAGCAATCGTC
>JANWVZ010000287.1 GCA_025056555.1 Gemmatales bacterium
GCCTTGCTCAGGCAGTTTGGGCGTGATTATTTCAACACGCCACTGTTCCCGTGGGATGGGTACGCGCGGGTCACCTTCCCGCATACGCCAAGTCAATTCGGCTTTGCGTAAACCCTCCTCCGTGGGCCGATAACTGCCATGCCCAGGCCGACGCGACAACGGTAACCAATCCACGGGAATATCTGTGCTCATTTCAAAGCGAGCCAGGCCGCGTACCGTTCGACCGTTCTCTAGCACAGGCGGAGGTTCCAACAACAAACGGTGATTTCCCGGCAAAAGTTCCCCGATCCAACCGCTCCAAACTATCGTGTAGCCACGCCGCATCAGGAACCCGTTACCTGCATCGGCCTCACTCGTCGGATCGTTGTTACCAGGAGCTTCGTTGAAGTAAACGAGAGCCAACTTATTGCCTCGATTGTTTACATCATAAAGGATTGTTCCGTTTCCTTTCCGCAAGTCTGCCGGCGCAAGGATATAAACATCGGCACGAAACTCGACTTTCCCTTGAGCGTTGCGGGGCGCCAGTGCGAGATCCGCGATGTCCCGATGAGCGGGATGATCGGGATCAATCGCAAAGCGAGCCACACCGACAAGTTTCACATAAGGCCCAGTTTCGCCGAAAGGCTTGCCTCCCGCGAATAGTTCTCGCCGGTGAATTACTAAATCTACCAACTCCGCCGAACTCACTCCGGGCAACGACACCAAGGCTAACCAAGCTAGCCACACCTTTCTCCGCATACCTATGTCCCCCTTTCTGCGACGGTCAATCTCGTTGGCTCTATCTTCTCGTCGCCAAGAATCGGGCGACCATTAGCCAACTTGGTACCAGCAGACGTAGCCCGATCGCCAATTTCGCTTTTATAGCAAAATGATAAAAGGGAATCCATTGGGAGCACGTAGGCTAACTGACAACAAATTTTTCATGATAACCCCTTGACCTCAATCTCCCTCGCCCATATAAAACTGCGAAACTCGATTAGAGATTCCCGCTCTCAGGGAGAAGACGCGTCGAGTGATGTCTTGGCACTTAGTCTTGCAAGGCTATTCCAGGATGGTATTGAATCGTGGCAGGCTGAGTAGTCTGTCGGCTGCTGTGCTTCACTTCTCGTTAGGTATACTTCTGTTCTTCCCAGGGACAGCCTTGCAAGGTGTTCGCTTGTTTAGCTTGTCGCTGGACCGTCAAGCTGAATGTGATAGCGGGGAATGTCCAGAACGACCGTCCAACTCTTGCGCGGAATCAGGGCAATGGTGTTGTTTAGCGAAAAGCTTGGCCTCTCCGCGGGAGTTATTGCGGCGGGGCATCAACGCCTCCTCAAGGACCCTTACCTGCCTACCAACGCTGCGCCACGCCTCCTTAGCGCTGGTGCATCAGCCGGATCACCTAAGCGGTCAAACTGTCACTCCTTTACGTTGCTAGTTGATCACCCCATTTCACATTTCGTTGCCCCCATGATTTTGTAGGCCCACCGAGCTGGCGCTCCAATGGTTTGAAGCAAAATCTGCCCTGCACATTCCTACCACTGCACAGCTAGTACGTCATCCTTCCAATAGGAGCCTGGTGCTCCGTGGGCCCAACTCAACATAGCAAGGAGGAACATCATGAAGACCCTGCAGCAACTCATACAGGGCTACCAGCATTTTCTCACGGTCTATTGCCCGAAGCATGAAGATTTATTGGCCCAACTGTCCCGTGGCCAGCAGCCTCAGGTGCTGCTAATTACCTGCTCTGACTCACGGATCGAGCCAGGGCTGATTTTCCAAACCGAGCCAGGCGACCTGTTCGTCCTCCGCAACGCAGGCAACATGGTACCGCCCTACGGTGACCGCAATTCCGCCGAGGCGGGCACTATCGAGTTTGCCATCTTGGGCTTGAAAGTGCATGACATCGTGGTCATGGGACACACGCAATGCGGCGCAGTGCGTGCGCTACTTCAGCTCGACAACGTCCGCACTCAGTTGCCCTGCTTGTGCCAGTATCTGGCGATGTCCGCGCGGGTTCCTGCCCTCATTGGCGCCCGCAGCCAAGAAGCCGATGCCGAGCGGCAATTTCGCCTGGCCGTGTATCAAAACGTCCTGGTGCAGCTCGACAACTTGCTCACGCATCCTGCCGTGGCAAGCGCCGTCGAACGTGGTCAAGTAGCACTGCACGGCTGGGTCTATCACATTGAAACTGGCGCCATTGACGCGTACCACCACAGCACAGGCCAATTCCTTCCACTTCAACAAGCCCCATTCGAACCAGTTCACAGCGAGTGGCCACTGAAACTCACCTAGGTCGCTCAGACAAGCCAACTTCTAGTGCTATTAGCTTATTCACTTAAGCCGCATCTGTCTAATAAGGAGCTGATGCACATGACTAAGCCAGATGCTCCGGTTACAAAAGGTAACTGGCTCCTGAGTGACCTATTAGCCTCAATCGTCCTCTTCTTAGTCGCCATTCCCCTATCTTTGGGTATGGCTATTGCCGCTGGCGTGCCTGAACACTTACAGGCCGGCGTAGGCATTCTAGCAGCAGTGGTAGGAGGTATCGTCGTCGGCTTGTTAGGTGGCTCACCTTTAGCGGTGAGTGGTCCTGAGGCCGGATTGGCTGTCATGATTGGACAATTCATCGAACAATTCAGCTGGGACAAGCTTTGTCTTATCATCCTTACAGCTGGTGTTTTGCAGCTCATAGCTGGAATACTACGATTAGGGCAATGGTTTCGTGCTGTTCCCCCAGCGGTCATTAAGGCATTGCTCGCCGGCATGGGGCTGCTTATTTTTGCGTCTCAGTTCCACATCATGGTAGACGAGCCACCCCCGGGCAGAGGGAAAGATTACGGTGCCCTGATCAACCTTATTAGTATT
>JANWVZ010000288.1 GCA_025056555.1 Gemmatales bacterium
AGCGAGCGGCGTTGGGCCATCCCAGGCAAGTTGGAGGAAGGGCAGGCGCTGGCACGCAACCTTGCTCTCATCCACAAACAATTGCTGCGTACATACCCGCCGCTGCCGGGGGAGGAGGAAAATAACCTGGAGAACCTGCGCCATCAGGTCACCATCGAGTGGGCCAGGAACCTGGCCGAGCAGGCCCTCGCCCTCTCTAACGAAGCACCTCCAGACTGGGTGCGTTACTGCGAGGAACAGCCCGGCAGGATCGGGCCTGATGGCGTGTTGCTGTGCCTTGAGCCGCTGCGTGTCAGCGAGTTTCTGAACGAACACCTGTTCGCACCGGTCAGGCGGGTGATCTGTACCGGCGCTACGCTGGCCGTGGGCAATAGCTTCGACTATTTCCGCCAACGGGTGGGATTGCCACAGGATGACACCATTGAGCAGGTGATAGCCAGCCCCTTTGATTACCCCAACCAGGCGCTCCTGTACATCCCCGAGGGGCTGGAACCGCGCTATGACGAGGGTGAGGAGGAATATCTGCTCAACCTGGGGCGGGAGATATGGCGACTGGTTCAGGCAAGCCGGGGACGGGCCCTTGTGCTGTGCACCAGTACCAGGCGGATGAGACAATTGTACGAGCTGGTCAGCCCTCACCTGGAGTATAACTGCTACTGCCAGGGGGAAGATTTCTCCCGCGCCGAGCTGCTCGACCTCTTCCGTAACGACCCGGATGGGGCCGTCCTCTTCGCCACCCGCAGCTTCTGGGAGGGGGTGGACATTCCGGGCGAGGCACTCTCACTGGTGATCATTGACAAATTGCCCTTTGCCCCGCACCAGGACCCGGTCAATCAATACCGCCAGCAGCTCGTTCTGGAGAGCGGCGGCGACCCATTCAACGAATTCTCGCTGCCGGAGGCGATTCTGACACTGAAGCAAGGAGTGGGGCGGCTCATCCGCTCCGAGACCGACCGTGGGGTGATGGCGATCCTGGACTCGCGGCTCAACACCAAAAGCTACGGGCGGAGGATTATCGCCAGCCTGCCCCCTGCGCGGCGCACCTCGCGGATCGCCGAAGTACGCGCCTTCTTCGCCCGCCCCACCACGTGACACGCAACACGCAACACTTAATTTTTGCGCAAAAATCGGGGGGCTGCATTGCCCCTGTGGGAATAGACCCCCCCGATTTTTGCACGAACTTTAACAAGCCGAGATAGATTTGTGTCATACTTAGGTAATCCCAATACCAGGAGGAATTACCTATGGCAATCACGATCTATCTCGAAGAGGTCGAACATCAAACGTGCTTCGCACCATTGGCTGTGTTGGGGCACTGCATCACCCGAACTGAGCTCCTCAAGCCTGTCTGGGCGAATCTCAGCGTCCACATGCGCCAACATGACCATTCGGTGCAAGACAAGTTGCAAGATGTTCTGGTGGCCATTATGGCAGGTTGCCGTAGCTTGGGGCAAGTTAACACGCGGCTTCGTCCCGAGCGCGCACTGGCTCAAGCCTGGCAACGGCCTCAGTTTGCCGAACAGTCAAACCTGAGCCGGACCCTGGATGCGTTGGGCGGTGAACAGATTGAGCAGCTTCGCGCCGGCCATCTGGCACTCCTGCGGCAACACAGCCAGCTTCGCCATCACAACTGGGAACAACACTGGATATTGGACATAGACACGACCAGTCTCGTGACCTCCAAGCGTGCGGAAGGAAGCCGCAAAGGCTGGGTCAGTGGTCAACGCAACCAATATTGTCGCCACGTGATCCGCTTCATGGTCGCTGGCTATCACGAGAACCTGCTTTCGCTGACCTATCCAGGCGATCGTCACGGCTATGAGTATGTCAAACCGGCGTTACAGCAACTTCTGCACCACTGGAATTGGTCGCGGGAACAATGCCACCAGATCATCTTGCGCAGCGATGCGGAACAAGGTACAGACCAGAATGTCAGGTATATCCTCTGGTTGGGCTTTCAAGTCTTGATGAAAGCCTACAGCGGTCGCCGGACTCAAGCGTGGGTCAAACGGGTAGCGGAAGAGGCCTGGGTGGCCGATCCCGCAGACCGAGGACGGTGGGTCGCTCCTGCACCGGTCAAGTTGCGCATGGGCCGTCGCCTCGACGCCCATCTGTTGCGCTGGCTCGACGGCACAGGCAAGCCCGCTTTTGCCACGCTGTTGACTACCCTGCCTTATCCGGCCTTCACTCAATGGGCGCTGTATGATGGCCGTGGCGCAGCAGAAGTCGAGATCCGCGCCGACAAGTCCGGTCTGAATCTGGCCCATCGCCGCAAACACAGTCTGGATGCCCAAGAAGCCTGGATCATCTTGACCGATGTGGCCCACAATCTCCTGGCATGGCTACACCCGTGGATGTTGGCCGACTCGGCCTTTGCTTCTTTTGGCCCCCAGCGTTTGGTGTTCGACCTGTTAAACATCCCCGGCCAACTCTTCTTTGAAGATGGCCGTCTCATAAAGGTAGCTTTGTGGCAAACACACCCTTATGCCGCCGGGATGGCGGAATGCTTGCAAAAACTGCTCAAAACCTTTGATTTGGACTGAGTTGACGCAAAAATCGGGGGGGTGCATTAATAGCACCCCTCGACTTTCGCGCAAAAATAAGGCATTACGTCTACGACAACTACTGGGTGCCCGTCGTCTATGTGCGTGGCTACGGAACCGGCTACCAGGCCGAAAACTATGTCAGCGGTTACCTCGCCGAGGCCAACAGCGTGGTGACGGTCACGCTCAGGCGCGCTGGGGAAGTCGTTGCCCGCACGTTTGGGCGTTCGGACGCCAGCAGCGGCAGTTTCTCCATCTACCTGCGCGACCGCTATGGCTATGGTATGCCC
>JANWVZ010000289.1 GCA_025056555.1 Gemmatales bacterium
TGTCGAAAGGCCCGGCACCTACGACCTGCTAGTGGATGCGGGCCGATTGGGATGGCGCCACGTTGGCGTGCCTGTCAGTGGACCCGCCGACCACACTGCGTGGCTCTTGGCTAATGCGTTAGTTGGTAACCACCCTGAAAACGGCGTGGCCCTGGAGATTACATGGTCGGGCCCCGTGTTGCGAGCCACTGCGGATCATGCATGTGCATTAGTCGGTGCCGAGTTTAGCCCGCACGTGGCAGGGCGAAAGGTGCCGCGGGCCAGTGTCTGGCACGTACGCGCCGACGAAGTGATCGAAGTTGGCACCGCCACGAACGGCCTTCGCGCTTACCTCGCCGTGGCCGGGGGATTTGAGTACGCTCCCTTGCTCGGTAGTCGCTCCGCCTTGCAGCCGCTCCGCAAGGGTGAGGTTTTGCTTTGCAAGCCGCAGATAGCGCCCCGACGGCGCTGGCTCGAACCGTTACCTCATGCGGCGATTTTTACTGCTTCGACCACGGTCTTACGCATCCTGCCCGGCCCTTTTTGGCTCCAAGTGGCCGAGTTGGTGGCCCAGCGCACCTGGACGGTGAGTGCCGAATCCAATCGCATGGGACTGCGGCTAGTGGCCGACGTCGCTTGGGAATTACCGCACGATTTACCTTCGGTGCCCGTGTGTATTGGTACGATCCAGGCGACTGCATCGGGGCAGCTGCTTATTTTGGGCGTGGACGGACCAACCATTGGCGGCTATCCACGAATCGGATACGTCATCGAGGCTGACTGGGATCTCCTTGGTCAGCTGCGTCCCCAGCAGAGCGTTCGCTTCCTTCCAGTTACTTTGGAAGGGGCATACGAAGCGGTTCGTGCTTTACGCGCGTGGCGCCATCAGGTAACACTACGGTTGCTTTGCGGTATGCCTTGTTCCTGACCGATAGGGCGCCTGACCGACTTCTCACGACATACAGGCTGAGCAGCGGGCGAGTAAACTTCCGGCAATTGTTATGGACAGGTAGCCGATTGTCCAATAACGCTGCTGGCGGTTGAACCCTTCAGGACATACCCTGCACGGCATCAGCTTCAGGACCTCTTGGAACTGAACATACCGAGGCTGGGCTTCCGTCATCGCGAGACATACCCTGCGCGGCATCAGTTTCAGGACCTGCTGGAAAATCGTGGGAGTATTGGAATTGGCAAAGTTGAGATTGGGGGGAGCTGGAGAATGGGAATTATTCCGAGGAAAACAGCTCCTTTTGCGGCATTCGGCCGGGAATGCGGAATGAGTCAGCGGAGAGAGGCGGATGGGGGCGGTCGAGTCCGGCCCGTCGAGCGGCCAGGCGAAAGAGAGAGGCGATAGCTTCGGCCATGGGGCCGGTGCCAGTCATGCGTGTGCCCCATTGCGCATCATAAAGTTTGCCGCCACGGAGTTCGCGCAGTCGGCTCAGTACCTTGTCGCGTTTTTCGGGATAATGGCGTCTTAGCCAGGAGTCGAAGAGCTCTTTCAGGGCGAAGGGCAAGCGCAGCAGAATGTATCCGGCGAAGGTGGCGCCGTGTTCAGCAGCAGCGCGTAGCAGTGCTGGGATCTCGTGGTCGTTGAGGCCGGGAATAACTGGAGCGGTCAATACACCGACGGGAATGCCTGCCTGGGCCAGCTCAGCTATCGCGGCCAAGCGGGCACCTGGACGAGAAGTGCGCGGTTCAAGTCGGCCAGCCAGTTCGGCATCGAGGGTGGTAACTGAAAGGTAAACGCAAGCGGCGTGGTAACGGGCCAGTTCTGCCAGGAGGTCTTTATCGCGACACACCAGATGGTTCTTGGTGACGACAACAACCGGCTGGCGAAATGCTACCAGCACTTCCAGGCAGGCCCGCGTCAATCGCAGATGGCGCTCGATGGGTTGGTAACAATCGGTAACGCCGCTCAGCGCCAGGACGTCGCGGCACCAGTGCGGCGCTGCCAACTCCTGATAAAGCAGTTGCGGGGCATCGGCTTTGACGAGAATTTTCGTTTCAAAATCCAGGCCACTCGACCAGCCGAGATACTCGTGCGTGGGCCGAGCAAAACAGTAAACACAGCCATGCTCGCAACCGCGATAAGGATTGATGCTGTAGGTGAAGCCCACGTCGGGGCTGTCGTTGCGGGTGATCAGCGAACGCGAGCGGTCCAGAAAAAACTGAGTGCGCGGCCCAGGACCATCTTCGGGAGGCACCTCGGGCAACGGCTCGTAAGTGTAAGGGTCAAAGCGATTCGGCGGATTCTCTGAAGCCCCTCGTCCCCGCATCAGCTACGCTCCCGTCGGCTTGCGCGATATTGTATATGGCGATCCGGCTCAATCTCTGTGCAGAAGACGCCGCGGATGTCCAGGCTTTGCCTGGTTGCTGCACGCTATGGGAACGATTCCGAGCCACCACTGGGAACAGGAGCTTGAGCATGCTGCGTAACGTGAACGGTATCAGGCGGACAACCATTCTGGCTATGATCCTGGCGTTCAGCCTTGGGCTGGCAGAACCGCCAGGGAGTTGCGGCTTCTTGAGCTTAGCTCAACAGGAAGCTGGCTGGGTGGCTCTTTTCAACGGTAAAGACCTGACGGGGTGGAAAACCTTTCAGGGGAAATTGGACGTCTGGGGCGTGGAAGACGGTATCCTGTATTGCAAAGGAGGCGGAGGCGGTTGGCTGATGACTGAAAAGCAGTATGGCGATTTCGAGTTGCGGCTGGAGTTCCGTCTGCCCAAAATGGGTAACAGTGGTGTGGCGCTGCGGGCATCTCTCAAGGGCAACCCGGCCTACGAGGGTATGGAGATTCAATT
>JANWVZ010000028.1 GCA_025056555.1 Gemmatales bacterium
GCCACGCGATAGCCGTCGGCTCTTGCTTGATTTGGATGCCTTGGGCGTAGATCATGGGGAAACTGCGGGGTCATTTCATATCAATTTTTGGGCGGGGACGATTGCGGACAACCTGATACCCGCGTTGCGGATTTTGGCCGACATTGTGCGACGGCCGCACTTGCCAGAGAAGGAATTCCCCGCGGTGAAAGAGTTGGCTCTGGGCGAACTGGATTCGCTCGAAGACGAACCGCGGGAGAAGGTGTTGGTCGAGTTAGCGCGGCATCACTATCCGCCGCCGTTGGGGAACGACGCCCGCGGGGAGCGGGAGCATATCGAGAGTTTGACAGTCGAGGAAGTGCGCCGATTCTATGAGCAGACCTTTCGACCCCAGGGCACAATTATCAGTGTGGCGGGCCGAGTGAAGTGGTCGGAAATTCGAGGCGTGGTCGAAGAGCTGTTTGCCGATTGGACCAACGCCGCGGAACCGACGTGGCAACTCGGGCCGGAACCCGAGCACCGCGCTCATCTGACCCGGCCAACGCAGCAAACGCAGATTGGCGTCGCCTACGCCAGCGTGCCGTTCGGGCAGGAGGACCATTATGCAGCGCGGGCGGCGGTAGCGGTGTTGAGCGGGGGGATGAGCAGTCGGCTGTTTACCGAGGTGCGAGAGAAACGCGGCTTGTGTTACGCCGTGTGGGCCAGTTATCACTCGTTCAAGGATCGCGCTTCCGTGTTTTGTTACGCGGGCACCACAGCCGAGCGGGCGCAGGAGACGCTAGAAGTGTTACTGGCAGAACTCCGCCGACTGCCCGAAGGCGTCAGTACCGACGAAGTGCAGCGCGTGCAAGCGGGCCTGAAGTCGGCTTTGATCATGCACCAGGAATCGGCGTCGGCCCGCGCCGCCGGTCTTGCTTCCGATTGGTATTATCTGGGGCGTGTGCGGAGTCTGGATGAGATTCAACACGAGATTGACACTCTGACGCCGCAACGGCTGGTGGAACATCTCCGGCAATATCCGCCGCGGAACTTCACCATCGTCACTCTTGGTCCTAAGCCGCTACACATTCCTGAGGATTTGGCCAACTAAGGCGGCCGACGGAGTCCGAGGAATAGCTTGCTGGCATGAGGTGAGCTGTGACTTTCCGCTACACGCGCTTGGCTAACGGACTGGAGATCATTGGCGAGTACATGCCGCACAGTCGATCGGTAGCGGTGGGTTTTTTCGTGAAGACGGGCGCCCGCGACGAGCGCCCCGAGGAAGCAGGGGTGAGCCATTTTCTTGAACATATGGTCTTCAAGGGGACGGAGCGACGCACCGCCTTGGATGTTAACCGGGATTTCGATGCGATCGGTGCGCATTATAACGCCTGTACGGGGGAAGAAACGACGCTATTCTGGGCCACCGTGCTTCCGGAATATCTGTTTTCCGCGCTGGACATCCTGGCCGACATTTTGCAACCAAGTTTACGGCAGGAAGATTTCGATACGGAGAAACAAGTCATCCTCGAGGAAATACGGATGTATGAGGATCAGCCGATGTGGTCGGCCTACGATGAAGCGGTCGCCCTGTTTTTCCGCGACCATCCGTTGGGCCATCGCATCCTGGGCACCGTCGAGAGTATCACGGCGTTGACGCGGGAACAGATGCGGGATTACTATCAACGCCGTTACGTAGCGGGCAACATCGTAGTCGCGTTAGCGGGCCGATTCGATTGGGAAGCGACGGTGGACTGGCTGCAGGATCATTGTGGGAATTGGCCAAAAGGCGCGACGCCGAGACAACTGGTACCGCTGGAGCCTCGACCCGCGACTAAGATTGTGCCGCGCTCCCAAGTGAATCAGGAACACGTGTTCCTCCTCACCCCTGCTCCACCTGCGGAATCGAATGACCGGTATGCGGCGGAAGTGCTGGCCACGATTGTGGGCGATGACGTTGGCAGCCGACTATACTGGGCCCTAATTGATACGGGCCGCGCAGACTCAGCGGATATGAGCTACCATGAATATCAGGGAGCGGGCGCTTTCTTTACGTATCTGTGCAGCGAGCCCGACGATGCTGGGGCAAATGTGGCCATCACGCTGGAAACCTTCCGCCAGGTGGCGCAGGAAAGCGTCACCGAAGAAGAAGTGGCTCAGGCGCAGAGCAAGTTGGCTTCCCGCTGGGTACGGGGCAATGAACGGCCTCAGGGACGAATGCGGAGTCTCGGCTACTCCTGGGTATACCTCCACGAATACCGCAGTGTGGACGAAGAGTTAGCGCGGCTGCGAGCGGTCACTCCGCAACAAATTCGGGCTTTTTTGGAGCAATATAATCTCCTGGAACCAACGGTGGTGGCGCTGGGTCCGCTGACCGAATTAGCCAGCTCCGCTCTGGCAAGTTGATGGCGCCGAGACGAAACCGAGTAACCACGACACCGATGACGCACAGCGCGAAATCGTCCTGAGTTACTGACGGAGAGGAGATCCATGAACGGGCAGGAGCATTGGGCCAACGATTCTTCACCGCGGACATTTTCGTCCGACTGGTTATCCATAATCACACTGGTCATGTCGGCGGGGGCGTTGTTGCTGAGCGTCTTGGCTTTCTACCACGTCGAACAGCAGTTCAGTGCCGAAGCGCAGTGGGAAAAGCGGAAAGAGCAACTGCAACATGAGGCGGAAGCGGCCTATCGTAAACGGCAGGCCGAACTACGTGCCGAGGCCGAAGCTGCGGGCGACCGGCTCAAAAATACGCCTATCATCAGTCCGCCCATCCGCGACGTGGTCAAGAAAGCGGCACCGGCAGTAGTAAGCGTGCGCAATCTGGCCTTAGTTCCTGGAGGACGTCTGGGACTGCCCTTACGTAACCCCGCCCTGGTGCCTCGCGGCGAAGGTTCAGGGGTTCTCGTGCGTAAGAACGGCGAACTCGCTTATGTGCTGACGAACCATCACGTGGTTGAAGGGGCCAACAATCTGGAGATCGTCCTGCAATCCGGCAAACGGCTCTACCTCGAGGCCGTCGAGGGTGAAGCGATTTATACTGATCCCCCTACGGATTTGGCAGTGATTGCGGTGAATGTGAAGGAGGTACCTGACTTAGTCGTTGCGGAACTTGCCCCCGATCACTCATACGCCGTGGGCGATTGGGTGGTAGCGATAGGTAGCCCGTTTGGCTTACGGCAAACGGTAACGGTCGGGGTGATCAGCGCCATGGGGAGGACTGGAGTTGGCCAGTTGGATGACGTGGACATGATTCAGACCGATGCCGCAATCAACCCAGGCAATTCCGGGGGGCCACTGCTCGACATGCAAGGTCGCGTCATCGGTATCAACACGGCTATCCTGAGCGATACAGGACAGTTTGCAGGTGTGGGTTTCGCGATACCGGTCGAAGTGGTACGCAAAGTACTCGACCAACTGATCGAGCCGCCGCACAAAGTACAACGGGGCTACCTGGGAGTGGCATTGGCCGAGTTACCGGAGCACATTCGCAAACGGCTGCATCTGACGCATGGCGTGGTGGTCGCGCGCGTCGTGCCTCACGAAGCGGCCGACCGCGCCGGCATCATGGCTGAAGATATCATTGTGCGTTTCAACGGTCGGGATGTTCCGAGTGTCGAGCAACTGCGTCGTTGGATTATGGATACTCCACCCGGCACGGAAGTTCTCATCGAAGTGGCCCGCTATGATCCCAATCGCAGACAACTCGATTTCTCCACCGTCAAAGTGCGGCTGAGTGAACGGCCGCCGCTGCAACCCATGCGACCTGGTCGCTGAAGTTGGGCTGGAGGAATTGGGTTCACCCTATGAGGCCAACAGATCTTTCCAGCCGATGTACCTGTGTGGTCGGTTTACAGTGGGGCGATGAGGCCAAGGGCAAAATCGTTGATTTGCTCAGCCAGGAGCATGATGTGGTAATTCGGTTCAATGGCGGCGCCAATGCGGGACACACGGTAGTGTGGAACGGCCACACGTTCAAGTTTTCGCTTCTGCCCACTGGCATATTGCATAGCCACGTTGTCGGTGTCATTGCCAACGGTGTAGTGGTTTCCCCGCCTCAATTGTTGCAGGAAATCGAAACGCTGCATAAGGCTGGCATAGATGTACGGGGACGAATTCTGCTGAGCGACCGTGCGCACGTCGTCTTTCCTTACCATCAGGATGAAGACCGGCTGCGGGAAAAAGGCACAGCTCAGCCTATCGGAACTACTGGTCGGGGTATCGGCCCGTGTTATCAGGACAAAGTCGGCCGCAATTACGGGATTCGCGTCGGTGAGCTCTTAGACGAAGCGCACTTGGAACGGCGTCTGCGGGAGATTGTGCCGCACAAATCCCGTTGGCTCGGGGCGTTTGCTTCGCAGGCTGCGTGCGGCCCGGCAAACCCGAGTCGTGCTGATACACTTCCGACGTGGTCCTCGGGGGAACCTTCAAGCGATAAGGCGATACTGGAACTGGCCTCGACCTATGCGGATTATGGCCGACAGCTACAGCCTTGGATTAGAGATACGGTGCGGTTCCTGCACCAGGCGTACCAGCAGGGCAAACGTTTACTTTTTGAAACTGCCCAGGGCTGCTTGTTGGACGTGGATCACGGTACCTATCCGTTCGTTACCAGTTCAAACAGTTCAACGACTGGCCTGTGGAGTGGGTCGGGGTTTCCTGCGCGATACCTGGAACGTGTCGTGGGCGTGGTCAAAGCCTATACCACGCGTGTCGGTGCTGGGCCGTTTCCCACGGAACTCGATAATCACCTGGGTGATTACATTCGTCGGCGGGGAAAGGAATATGGCACCGTAACGGGGCGACCGCGTCGCTGTGGTTGGTTTGACGCCGTGGCAGTGCGGTACACGGCACAAATCAGCGCGGCCGACGAGCTGGCGGTCATGCTCCTCGACGTGCTCAGCGGGTTGGACGAAGTCGCCATCTGCGTGGCCTACGACCTGGATGGAGAGCGTATCGCGGAGTTTCCGAGTGATGCACATCTCCTGCTTCGGTGCCGACCTGTTTATGAACGGTTGCCCGGATGGAAGCAGGAACTGGCCCAAGTGCGACAACTGGCCGATTTACCCAAGGAAGCGCGGCAATACCTGGATCGGATCAGCGAATTGGTGGGTTTGCCCGTAGGTTGTGTCTCAGTCGGTCCGGATCGCGAACAAACAATTTTTCCGCCCTAACGGCCGGGAGGCCTTCCCTGCGAGCTGCGGGCTTGGCGTGCTAAGATTGATCTAGGCATGCCAGGCTGCATCAGTGATAATGTCAGAGGTTAGAAAGCGCGGCGGCTGGCCCTAGGAACATCCGAAGTCCATGGCCCAAGTCCAAGCGAAACTGGTGGAATTGGATATCCCGCGGGAGAAGTTACCGCGGCACGTGGCCATCATCATGGACGGGAATGGCCGATGGGCGCGGCGGCATGGTTTACCGCGAATCGAAGGTCATCGCCGCGGCGTGCGCAGCGTTCGCACCGTGGTCGAAGAATCCTGCCGACTGGGTTTGCAACAGCTAACGCTTTACTGTTTGAGCGTGGAAAACTGGAAGCGACCCCAGGCGGAGTTGGAATTTCTCATGCTCCTCTTGGAGCAATACCTTCGTGAAGAACGTCAGGAAATTCTTGACCAGAATATTCGTTTCACCGCGATAGGTCGGCTCGAAGCATTGCCGGCCAACGTGCGCCGCGAGTTGGACGTCAATTGTCAGGTGAGCCGAGATAATACGGGACTAGTGCTCTGCCTGGCGCTCAATTACGGAGGGCGGGCCGAGATTACCGATGCGGTGCGGGCACTGGCGCGACAAGTACGGGCCGGGACCCTCGATCCTGAAAGCATTACGGAGGATACGATTGGTCAGGCGCTTTACACTGCCGGCATGCCCGATCCCGATCTGTTGATTCGTACCAGTGGTGAGATGCGGGTCAGTAACTTCCTGCTCTGGCAGATTTCCTATGCGGAAATGCATATTACTCCGAAATGTTGGCCCGAATTCACGCTGGACGACTTTCATGCAGCTCTTCGCGATTACGCCCAGCGTCAGCGGCGTTTTGGGGGGCTGCCAAGTTCGTAGCCTTGTTCAATACGATCAGGAGGTTAGCGGAAATCGCGCCTCAGCCAGGGAGGGGTGTGCCACTCAATATGTTCATGTTCAGGTGACCGAAGACTTGTACGCGCAGCAGCACCGTTACCATGGGTTGGAACTCGGGAATTGTTGCATTGCCGATTCGGACTGAGTGAGGGGACAGCAATCAGCGGAAGGATTTTCAGCTATGCAAGAAAATGCCGGTGAGCGACAGAAGTTTTGGGAGAATCTCCAAGCGCGGTTGATAGTGGGGAGTTTGCTCATCGTACTGGCCTGCGCTGTGCTCTTTTTCGACCGTTGGTGGGCACCTTGGTATCCGTGTCTGGCGCTGGCGACGGTGCTTTTTGGCTTGCTGGCGAGCGGGGAGTTGCGACACCTGCTTCGCGAACCGCGTCCTCCAGCGGTCTGGCTGCAAGGAGGGGTCGTCGCAGTGCTGCTGGCCAACTGGATGGTACCGATATTCACCTCCTGGTTCGAACTGTCCCAGTGGGCGTGCGGGCTGCCGTTGAGTTTGGCGTCATTAGCAGCGGTTGCGTGGACCACAGTGTTGCTGCTGCTGGTGGGGTTTCTGGTGGAAATGGCACGGTTTCGGCAAGCAGACGGTGCCACGCATCGGCTCGCTTACGGGACTCTGGCGTTGCTCTGGCTCGGCGTGGCGCCGAGTTTCCTGGTTCAACTGCGCTGGTTCGGCTGGACGGTGGGCAGTGACAATCAAGCAGCGGCTGATCTGGGGCTGTGGGCGCTGGCGTTCGGCATCTTCGTACCGAAAGTCGGCGACATCGCGGCGTATTTCACTGGCTCCTTCCTGGGGCGACATCGCCTGGCTCCTGTACTGAGTCCGAAAAAGACCTGGGAAGGGGCAATCGGTGGATTGCTGGGTTCATTGACCGCAGGAGTTGCAATAAGCTGGCTCAGTCAGCGGGTCGCAGAGCGACCGTTACTGCCTTGGCCGCAAGCCGTCTTAGCGAGCCTCGTGGTCGGTGTGGTGGCGCAACTGAGCGATTTGGCCGAGTCCCTGGTGAAGCGCGACCGGCAGGTCAAAGACACCTCAGCATACTTTCCTGGATTGGGCGGCATCCTCGATACCATTGACTCCCTGCTCTTTAGTGGGCCGATTACTTGGCTCATGCTCTCCATGTTATCAACTTGAGGGCGAACCAGGGAACTTGGTGCGGCGGGGTACAGTTGTCCGCGTCAAGTGAATGTGCGTACATATGTTGACACGTGTTCACTAAGAGCATACAATAAGTCGGCAGCGGGAGAGAGCGTCATGCGATACAACTTCGAGGGGCGTAGCGCCGGCAGAGTCGAAGGGGGTGGCCACCGAGAAGGGGAAATCAATCAACGCGATGTTGGCGCGTCGAAGAAAAGTTCGGTGGCGACCACGCGAAAGTTGCGGCCCCGCAGTTATGCACGTAATTCACGGCGCGGGCGGACTACGATAATCGTGCCGCGACCTCGGCGCTGCTCGCGATGGGAGCCCCCGCCTTGTCAGGCGTTACCGCAATTGCCACGATGCCGACGTCATGCCCTGTTGTCCTTGGCGAGCGGTCTCGAAGTGGCGGAATTAGAACTGCTGCAAACCAGTCCATTGGCTGCGGTTACGGCGCCTTGGCTCGGCCCGGCACAGGCGGAGTTGCCCATTGCCTGGTACGCGGGAGTAGTGGCGGAGGAAACGGAAAGTCTTCAGCCGTCCAGGAGGCTTCGCGGTCAAGTGTCGGGGCCATGTCTGCGAGGCAACTCGGCTTGGGGGCGATACCTGCACGCAGCGGCGAGCCGATTTCGTGCCGTCTTCCTCTCGCCGCGCTTCGATCCCTTACCGCCTTGTCGGGAAGTACAATCGGCCCTGGCCAAGCTGGTGCGGCAACTGGCGCGCTTCGGCCTACAGATTTGGGTGCAGACACGCGGGGTGATGTTAGCGGAATTTCGAGAGGCGTTGCGCCTGTGCAAAGCACAGGTGCGCGTTACCGTCGCCTTGGCAACCTTGGACAGGGAACTGAGTCGGGCTCTGGAACCTGGCGCGGCTCCGCCAGCCTTGCGATTGAGTCAGTTGCAATGGCTGCTGGAGGAAGGGATCAGCACACAGGTAACCATAGCACCGCTGGTGCCGGAACTGACAGACACACCTGAAAACTTGCTGCCCGTGTTGAGTGCTTTGCGGACGATGGGCTGGCGACGGGCCACGTTCGGTTATCTGCTTCTCGACCCGCTGGCCGACTGGCAGCATCCTAGTCTCGTGCCGGCTCACTGGGGGAAATCCCTGGCAGAGTTGTACGAAGCAGGTAGCCTGCGACAGTATGAGGTGCAGACGTGGGCACGGTGCTTGGCACAACGGGAACGGCAGCGCCGCTACGCGCGTTTGCTGACCTGGGCGACCGAACTCGGATTCGAGCTGCGGCCCAGTAACTTGGCCGATCCAGACTTTCGCTCACCGCTGATGAGCCGCGCCTGCCAAGCGGCCTTGCTGTGGCCGGACTGACATATCGTGCTCGAACAGTAGCGCATGGATTGCCCATCCCGACATGCAGTAGGATTGACAGCAAGGTTGGGCCGTTGCCTCGCTGCAGGTTGAGTAGGATATACAGGCAGCACAATAGTCGGTAAACTCCGCTGGACAGAACCGAACTACGGACTGGAAAGGCATGCGCTATTGCATTGGTATTGACCTGGGAACGACGAATACGGCGCTGGCCTACGTGGAATGGAAACGGGGCGAAGCGCCGTGCGTTCAGACGTTTCTCGTACCGCAGTTGGTGGCGCCGGGGCAAATTGCCACACGGCCCTTGTTGCCTTCGTTCCTGTATCTGGCCGGGGAACACGATTGGCCGGTTGGAGCTTGCGCCTTACCCTGGGATGCGCAGCGGCGATATGTGGTGGGCGAATTGGCTCGGGAGCAAGGCGCTCGTGTGCCTGGGCGTCTGGTCAGCTCGGCAAAGTCGTGGTTGTGCCATGGCGGCGTGGACCGGGAGTCGGCCATTTTACCCTGGAATGGTTTACCCGATGTGCCGCGTGTCTCGCCGGTCGAGGCCTCAGCACGGTATTTGCGACATTTGGTTGAAGCGTGGAACTGGGTCATGGCCCGCACAGATGAAGCTGCGCGGTTAGAGCGGCAGGAGGTGGTTTTGACCATCCCCGCATCATTCGACGAGATAGCTCGCCGACTGACTCTCGAGGCGGCGCGGCAAGCCGGGCTGGAGCGCGTGACGTTGTTGGAAGAGCCCCAGGCGGCCTTTTACGCATGGATGGCAGCGGGACGTTGCGAAGTCTTTGGTCAGAACAAATCTCAAGTCGTGCGTTCGACAGAAGAGGCTTTGGCTCCGGGGACGTTGTGCGTGGTAATTGATGTAGGTGGCGGCACGACCGACTTTACGCTGATCCAGGCGGTGGAACGCACAGGCGAGTTGGATTTGGTTCGCCAAGCCGTGGGCGATCATCTGTTGCTGGGCGGAGACAACATGGACTTAGCCCTGGCGCGTTATGTGGAACAGAAGCTGGGCGTAGGTGGTAAGCTCGATGCCGTGGCTTTTTTCCAGTTAGCGCAGGCGTGTCGGCGGGCCAAGGAAACTTTACTCAGCGATCAGCCCCCCGCGGCGGTGCCGGTGACGGTCGTTGGCCGGGGGCGCGCTGTGGTTGGAGGCACGCTGACTACGACACTTACCAGGGAAGAAATCGCTCAAGTTTTGCTGGAGGGATTCTTTCCTTACTGTGACCGGGATGCCTCACCCCGGCATGCGGCAGCACTGGGTCTGCATGAAATGGGGTTGCCTTACGTCCGCGACGCGGCCATTCCCCATCATTTAGCGGCATTTTTACGCACGTTTGCCGGCGAGCAGGCCCCGCAGGCCGTCTTGTTCAACGGAGGTGTTTTTCAATCCGCGCAGTTACGGCAGCGATTGCTGGAAGTGATGCAGCACTGGTACAATCAGCCGAGCCAAGCCTGGCAACCCCGCGTTCTGACCAATCCGTCGCTGGATCTGGCCGTGGCATGGGGAGCCGCTTATTACGGTTGGCTAAGGCAAACCGGGGCCAAACGCATACGCAGCGGCTTGGCACGTTCCTATTACCTGGGTATAGCGACGACGTCGTCGTTCCGCGACGATGCAAACACCAGTGCTGCTTGCGCCAGCGATGCGGAGCTTTTAACTGTGTTGTGTGTGGCACCACGTCAATTGGACGAGGGCATCGAAATCCGCCTGGAGCAGCCGGAAATGCTGCTGCGTCTGGGACAACCTGTAAGTTTTCCGTTGTTTGCTTCCGCGGTACGACCGCAGGATAAGCCGGGACAGCTGCTGCAAGTGCAACGGGGCCAACTTCAGAGCCTGTCGGCATTGTCCACGGTACTACGGGGCGGCAAACGCGCCGGTGTGCGGGACATCCCTGTGGCGGTTACGGCGCGGCTCACCGAGATCGGCACGCTGGAACTGGGCTTGGCATCGCGGCTCGGCGAACAACGTTGGAAGCTGGAGTTCCCCCTGCGTTGCCAGGGTTTCTCGGATACTCCGATAGACCAGGGCGACAGCTCCCAGTTCGAAGACACTTCGCCCAGTCCACTCTCGGAAACCTGGTCGGAGGAAATCGTACAGGCGGCTGGTTCCGCGATCCTTGAGGCTTTTCAATCCCAGAACGCCGAGATGATTCGTCAATTACCGAAGCGGTTAGAAGAGATACTGAAAGTTCACCGCGATGATTGGCCTTTGCGTTTGTGTCGGCAGATGTGGCCGTTTGTTGCACAGTGCGCGTCTCAGCGCAATCGTTCCCCGGCCCACCTGACCCGTTGGTATCATCTGGCCGGGTTCTGCTTGCGTCCAGGGTTCGGTGAGTTTTTAGATAACCATCGCGTGGAACAATTGTGGAAATTGCTGGCCGTACCCGTCAAATCGGGCAACTCAGCTGCTTCCCGCGCCGGAGAGGGCGGACCCGAGTATTGGATCATGTGGCGGCGCGTTGCCGCGGGGTTGAATGCATCTTTGCAGCAGGCACTTTTCGACCGGCTGCGGCCCTTCCTGATTCCGGGCAAGGGGAAGTCGCCTCCTTACCGGCCTAATGCCCACGAATGGGCCGAGATGTGGCGCGCCGCGGCCAGCTTGGAACGGCTGCCTCTCGGTACCAAACAGCAGCTGGCAGAAACGTTATTACGGCAAGCTCGACACAGGCCCGTTGCGGCCTACTTGTTCTGGGCCTTGGCACGGTTGGGAAGTCGGCAGCCCCTGTATGGGCCGTGGAATTGCGTGGTGCCCGCGGAAACCGTCTCCGGCTGGCTGCGGCAACTGCTTCAGCTGGAGGTCGTGCTCACTGACCCTCGAAAGATCGGTGGACCGGGTACGGCATCGGCGGATATTGAACCGGGAAGTCTGCGCCAGCATGGGGATCTGTGCGACCGCCAGTTTTCTCAGGAACTGCGTGATTGGCTGTTTTGTTTAGCCCAGTTAGCGCGGCGCACTGGTCTGCGCCAGGTGGATATTGAAGACGACCTGCGTCAACAAGTGCTGGGGCGGTTGCGGCAATACGGCGCCTCGGCGGAATTGATCCAGGCCGTGGAGCAAGGAGGTTTGCGGGCGGAACAGGAAGCAGGACGCTTCTTCGGCGAGAAACTACCACTGGGCTTACGCCTGGCGTAATCCAGCTCCACAGACGCTACGGCTGACGAATCCGCCACGGTACAGGCGAACGCTCCCACCGATTCACAGGAGCGATTGTCGGGCTAACGACTGCTGACACGGTGGGCCCACTGTGTAGGCTAATTCGCGCTGGGCACAAAGCACCGCCACGAAAGCCGCCGTTTGTTGCTCTGAGCCGTGATGCTGACAGAGGGACTCGCCCGCAGAAGCGGCATGGTCGGCAAAGAGGCTTTGCAACTGCTCCGGCGAAGTCAAACCGCGGCAGTTTTCCAGCAATTCCAACAGTCGGGTCTCGCGTCCTTCTGAAGCGGCTCGCTTGGGCCAGGCGTCGAGGCTTTGCAGTAACGCGGATTGGTAATGATTGGCGAAAACGCGAAGGGGATGGTGGTGAGTGACCGGGTGCTCGGCGCAGCGTTCAGCGGCCAGTTCCAGCACAGTGGCATGGGCGCCGCAATCGGCTAACGCCGCTGCTAACCCCGATGCACGCGGCGTTTCACGAAGGGCACGAACCGCAGCGTCGAAATGACTCAGGTGAATAATCTCGGTGAAAATCGCCCCGGGGGGAATGGGGGGCGGGGCTTCTCGACAAGCGCGGTCCACCCAGATAAAACCGACTCCGACTTCGTTCACGCCAGCCATCGGAAAGCCTCCGGCCGCCGACACCACCAAAGCCCGCGGGCCATCGTCCGGCTCCCGATAAAAGACGTGAACCTGCTGAGCCAGTTCAGCGGGCACATCCCAGTTCATCGCCAGCCAGATGCCGAGTTCGACTGCCGGCGTCCGCAACAGGGCAGCGGTGCATCCGCCGGCGGTAGCCGCCACGCTCTGACGCGACAGCCAAACTTCCGGCCAATCATGCCAAGCGGTCAGCAGCATAAGTTCTTCAGGACTGACCTGCGCCGCCTGTGCCAGCGCCTGCCATTCCTCCCAGGCCGCGCCTCCCCAGCGTTGAAACTCGGCCACCAGCGCATGTACCCACCTTAGCCAAGTCAGACGCTGTCGAGCTGACTCCCCCGCGGTACAACGGCGCCACCATTTCCAGGCGGATTCCAACCTCTGATGAATTTCTCCCTTCAGCAGATGGCCATGTTGTCGGCCCATGGCCTCGGGACTGCCACACAACCGCAGCACACAGGGCATCATGCCTGGTTCCTCCCACAGCTTATTCGCCTATGCTGTCTCATCATTCGGGTCGTCAACTCAGAAGAGCAGTGACTCCCATTCATTCCCGGTTCAGCCGAGCAGGCCAGGTCTCCTCTCTCTTACTTATTGTCGCGAGGAGCCTGCCCTGCTTCAAGCCAACCGCTATGCTAACCTCGCTCGAGCCCCTCTTCTGGAGACACTCGCGGCAGGTGCGTGCTCAATCTTCGCGCAAGAACGTGACACTCAGGGAAAGGCTTCACGGCCAGCGTCAATCCGATCCAGGCTCCCAGGATTTTGAGAGATCGTAGCCCTCGCTAATCGTCAGTGAAAGGAAGATGTTCGACACCGGAGATTCCCAGTCGAAACCACGCGATATTTCGTTCCCTGATCAGCTGCGAAAATAAGACTGGGCCAACAAGGCTGTCGCCTATTCCGGCTGATACTTGTCATCGCGAATCCCAACCTATGGCTCCAAGACCAGAAGCCTGATATGTAGCGCAGGCATTTTTTCGCGATACCCCGGCGAAACAGAGCATAGTGCTCGCTCTGGTCAAAGTGAAAGACCCAGGCTAGGATGTTGCAGCCGAGGGCAAGTGGGCGTTGGCAAATCCCTGAGCGGCGACAGGAATTGCCGGGCAGTGCATCAGGGCGATGGTCGCGCCAACGCTGTGGAAATAATCCGAGGATAACGAGGACAGCCTCGGTGCCACGTGGACCCAGGTCTGGCGGAAAGCCATGCGACAAGTGCTGATTCGCATCCCGACCCCTTGGGGCGAACTGCCGATTTTCTCGTTCGGTATCATGCTGGTGTTGGCGTTTTTGAGCGGCACCTGGCTGGCAGCGCGGCGGGCGCGTCGCGAAGGCGTGCCGCCGGAAGCGATGTGGGACATTGCCATTTACGTGTTTTTCGGCGGTGTCATCGGGGCGCGTATCCTGCACATGATTCTGTTTCCGCAACCGGGAAATCTCTGGCAGCAACTGGTGCGTTTCATCAAAATCTGGGAAGGCGGACTGGTGTTTTATGGCTCGCTCGTCGGTGGAGGTATCGGTTTCATCCTGGCATACCTGGCGATCATTCGCCGCCTGGGCATCAGGACGTGGCATATTGCGGACCTCATTGCGCCGTCCATCGCGCTGGGCATTTTCTTTGGCCGCATTGGCTGTTTTCTGAACGGTTGCTGCTTCGGCAACGTGGCGGATCCTGCGGTACCTGCCTGGCTCACCGTGCGTTTCCCGCCGCTGAGCATTCCCCATCGCGCTATGGCAGAACGCGGGTACCAAACCCTGTTCGGATTCGCACTCACTTCGCCGCGGAATATGGTGCATGACGCCCGCACGGTGGCCTTGGTCGAACCTGATAGCCCCGCCGCCCAGGCGGGATTGCAAATCGGCGACGTCATTGTCGAGGTAAACGGCCATGCTGTTAGCGACGGCGATGCCCTGCTCAAACATTTGAACGAGCTGCAGCTTCAGGCCACGGGACCTCACGCCACGATCGCCGATTTGCACCTGGCTTTGACTGTGCTCAGGCAAGGCTCTGTGTTACGACCAGATTCCACAGGCGGAGTCGCACCGTTTCGTCTGCCCTGGAGCCTGCCCTTATACCCGGCGCAACTCATCAGTGCCCTGGATGGGTTGCTCTTGTGCGGCCTACTAACGCTGTTTTATCCCTTGCGTCGGCGTTACGGGGAGGTATTCGCGGCATTCCTCTCGGCCTACGCTGTGAGCCGATTTTTCATCGAACAGATCCGTTGTGATACTCCACGGTTCTGGGCGGGCATGACCTTCTCGCAGCTCGTCAGTGTCGCCATGCTCGTGGTTGCGGTGATTCTTTGGTCGGCTCTGTATCGCTGGGGCGAACAAACCAAGCATTAGCCACGTTTCCACAAGGTTGCCGTACCTGTCAGTTTTCAGGGAGAGACCTGGCCGAAGCACTCCAAGCAATAGAGATTAGGGGTTATAGATAGGTTGCCCGATTAAACCCCCCACACCAATAAGAGCTGACCGTCGTCGTTTTCAGCGAAGCGCTCAGCAGAAAGGTGAATTCGTTTTCAGATGGTCGTCTGGCGTTGCGCCCCCCTCAGCGTTGAAGGTCGAAATCAGAAGGCCCAAGCGGTGAATTCGTTTTCAGATGGTCGTCTGGCGTTGCGCCAGCAGGTACTGTAACACCGCCTCGGCAGAGGCGTCGAGCGTTTCCAGGCGAGACACCTCCCACTGCTTTTCTACAACAAGCCGTTGTAACTCGGCGAAAAACTGGTGGGGCTGACGCACACGCACCTGAATTGCCTGGGGCCCTGCCAATTCGACGCCCAGCACCATGGGCCACTGCAATAACCAGCCCGCCAACTGACGCGGTTGGGACGTCTCGACGTAGATCAGCGAAGGATAAGTTTCCAACCGCTGGCGCGTTTCACTGAGCGTGCCTTGGGCCAGCACCCGACCGCGGGCCAACATGACCAATTGGTTGGCCAGTTGTTCCAATTCCTCCAGCTGATGGCTTGATACCAGAATGACCATACCGGCCTGAGCCAACTCGGTCAGCAATCGAGCGAATTCCACGCGACCAACGGGATCTACGCCATTGAATGGTTCATCACAGAGCAACACGCTCGGCTGGTGAAGTAGCGCCTGCGCCAGTTTCAACCGCTGTTTCATGCCCTTGGAGTAGCTCCCAATGGCCCGCCCTGCCACATGGGCCAAACCGACGCGGTGCAAACAGCTCTCGACCTGTGGCCGACTAATTATTCCGTGAAACCGTGCGAGAACGTGGAGAAAATCGGCCCCCGTCCAATCTTCGGGAAAGCGATCGGTCTCCGGGACATAGCCCAGCTGCCGCCGTGCTCGCGCTGTGTGCGCCGGTTCTCCGCCGATAAGCACCGTGCCACTATCAGGTTGTGCCAAGCCGGCCGCCAGTCGTAACAAGGTCGTTTTTCCCGAACCGTTTGGTCCGACAAGACCCGTAACACCCCGATCCAGACGCAGGTTCACCTGATCCAGCGCCCGAACCGCACCATACCACTTGCTCACCTTGAGAAATTCCAAAGCCGTAGTCACCCCGGTACGCTCCCTGGGCGAAGCACGCATGTCGGCGTGCTAGGTGACAATTTCGACAGCCCGCAGGCGTTTGTGGAGATACCACCAGCACAGCACACATACCACGACTAATACAGCCGCGGCCTCTTGCCAACTGGGTTGTGGGGCGGGCTGACCTCGTAGCCGGCCCATGAGAGTGGCAGGTACGCTCAAGAAGCGGGAACCCACGAGATAGAGGTCGTTCCACAGGTCCAGCAAACGCCAGCGTGGTGATAGTCCGACCACATCTACGAGCAGCCGACTCAGCGACCTGCTGAACAACATCACGCCGAGCCAGACCAACACCATCGGCACCGTCTTGCGTAACCATACCGCTGTCGCCAGCACCAGCGAGCCCAGCACTACGATCATGGCGAGGCTGTAGCCCAAAATGCCTGCCGGAACACGGCTCTGCTCGGCAAAGTAGTCCCAACCCTCGAGCAGACCGTATTGCACATATAGTGCCCACGCGGGCACGGCTACCGTCAGCAGAATAACCACGGCCACGGCCAGGAATTTGCCCAGCAGGTAGTCCGTCGCTGTGATCGCTTTGGAAAGATAGAACACGACACCGCCCGTGGCGTAATCCTGGCCGATGAGCAAGGCACCTGCCAGGGCCAGCATGACCACTGCGATCCAACCTTGCGTCCAGATGTAATTACGATACATGTTCGGCTCACCGCCCAAGCCGAGCCGATCCGCGAAAAGCTGCCACATCCGTTCTGGATTGACTGCCTTGGCAAACGGCAATAACCGCACTTGTTCCTGCTGTTGACGCACCGCCTCTTTAATTTGCACCGTCAGATATACTCCGAAGAAATACGAGAAGAAATGGAACGCCGCCAGCGCATAAAAGGCCCAGAATATCCTTCGCCGAAACACCAGCCGCAATGCCACCTCCGCGACCGCCACGATAGCTTCGAGTCGGTGACCAGGTGCGATTCCGCTGGCCCCATGCGCCTCGTTCATATCTACCCTTTCGAGATCGCGGTGGCTGGATTAGATTTGGTTACCCAAGTCATACCTCCCAGCAACCTTACCATTATCGCATTACCAATGAGAACTCAACACCTGCAAGATTTTGCTATGACCAGACCAGACAAATTGAAGCAAACGGGTGCTTTGGCGTAAGGGCTTACGAATTCGGTTCCTGGCTCCAGGTGGGAACTATGGATCGGAAGAGTCTTAGACTGTTCTGGCTCACGTCGCGCAAGGGATGCCAGAGTTGTTCGATGTTCCCCCAATTTACGGGCACCACATCGCTGAGTGACACTGCTGTATCGGACGCTGAGTCACTGGTGATTACGGGCGAGACGACTTCCACCATATCCTCGACGCTGCGGCGCACGGATTCAGGCATGAACCAGTAAGCCAGTTCCTGAACTGAGTACGCCGTGGAATCCGAAATAGCCTCGCCTGGTTGCGCCTGCGCTATCCGAACATCGGGAAGACGATGCTCCAGCTTGTTTGTACTAGGCTGGTTCGCAGTGGCGACTTCCGTCGAAGTGATGGTAGGGGTAAGTTGGATCGCCACACGATACGACGGCACTTCGGGTTGCGGTTCCTGCAGTGCACTCAAGCCAAACCACGCCAGTACGGCCAAAACGAGACTGGCCGCCAACATGTTGCGCATGCGCGCCTGTTGCCGTTCGCGACGGTCCGCCAAGACTCTCTCAGCGATGCTTCTTGGGGAAGCGGCTGGTTCGGGTTCGGGCCAAGCCTGCAGTACCTCGGCCAACCTGCGAGCCACCGCCCACCGAGCTCGGCACTCATCGCAGATTGCCATATGCTGGCTCAGTGCTTCGGGCGGTTCGGCCCAGGGATTATCCAGAAGGTTGTGTGTCCAAGTCCGGAACACTCGGCACATAAGTCCGCAGCTCCTCGCTCCAACCGTGTTGCCGCAGGTAGTCTAACAGTTCTGAGCGAGCACGATGCAGCCAAGTTTTGATCGTACCCACGGGTCGGCCCAGAATGTCCGCGATCTCCTCATAGGGCAGATGCCGATCGTGGTAAAGCACAAAGACGAGCCGATGTTCCTCGCGTAATTTCCCCAATGCCTCCTGCAAAGTCTCCTGCAATTCCCACAGATCGTCAGCGTTGCGCTGAGCCTGTGGGTCGTGCAGCCCGTCATGTAAAGACGAGTTTTGCGGACGTTGCCGCAGCCACGTTCGGCAGCGATTGACCGCAATGGCCAGAATCCACGGCCGCAGCGGTCGCGACTTATCCCAGCAATGCAGGCTGCGGAAGACGCGTAAAAACACCTCCTGCGTGACGTCCTCCGCGTCGTGAACATGGCCGAGCAGGCGCAGGCATACTGCGTACACGTCCCGCTGGAATCGCGCCACCAGACGCTGCGTCGCCTGCGGGTCTCCTTTCAAGCACGCTCGCACTAAGGCACGTTCGTCCTGCCACGCCGTGTTCTGGGCCATGTCCATGTACCAGTACCCGATTACTGGCCGCCAAGTTTCATACCTTAACCGAACATCCTACAAATTACTAGCCTAGTCGTACAGCTAACTCTTTCCCAGTAATAAGCGGTTGCAGCGAGGTGCTCCGAAGCCAGAGATACGAAATTTCTGATATATCAAGCCTGTGCTCGCAGCTATCAATGCTCATTTGTCGCAGCACCCTGTGCCTAAGCGTAAACATACATATATGTAAAATCCCCCTATTGAGCGCCAGCTCGCTTCATTTTGAGGAACGTCATGGCCCTGGACGTTCGGGAAGTGCTCGGCCCCGGAGGCCACATTGCGCGGGTACTCAGCAATTACGAAACGCGGCCGCAACAGTTAGCTATGGCCGAGGCCGTCGCCGAGGCGCTGCGTCACCGCCGCCATCTCATGGTTGAAGCAGGCACGGGGGTCGGCAAAAGTTTCGCTTACCTGGTTCCCGCCATCGCCTGCGCCCAAACCCGCGACGATTGCCGCATCCTGGTGTCCACCCACACGATTAGCCTGCAAGAGCAGTTGATACAAAAAGACATCCCGCTTTTGCGCCGCGCGCTGCCGGAACCGTTCCTGGCCGTGTTGCTTAAAGGCCGCTCCAATTACCTGAGCCGACGGCGCTTACTCGTTGCCGCACCGCGTGCCGGCCTGATCTTTGACAAATCGGAAGACCTGGCCCAGATGGCCCGACTGGTCAAGTGGTCACAAAGCACGGAAGACGGCACGCTCAGCGACCTCGATTTTCAACCATCCAGCAGCGTCTGGGACCAGGTGGCCAGCGACAGCGACAATTGTCTGGCTCGACGGTGTCCCCATTTTGACTCGTGTTTTTATTTCCGTTCCCGCCAACTTGCCCGCAAAGCGCAAATTCTGGTGATCAACCACGCCTTGTTCTTTTCCGATCTTGCTCTACGTCGCGCCAGCGAGGGAGCCTCGTTGTTACCCGATTACGACGCGGTCGTCTTCGACGAAGCCCACACGCTGGAAGACGTGGCCGCGGAACATTTCGGCGTCAGCCTGTCGAGCGGACAGATCTCTTTCTTGCTCAATCGGCTCTTTTCGCCCAAATCGGGACGGGGCCTGTTGACCGCCTGGGGCGACAGCGAAAGCCGAGACCAATTGGCCGTCGTTCGCCGCGCTGCCGACGAATTTTTTCAGGAGTTAGCGCGTTGGCAGCCGCATGCTGTTGAAAAAAACAACGGCGCTACACCACGCAAAGCTGGACGCGCACCGAGCGTAAGTGAAACCCTCCGCGTGCGCCAACCGATTCAGGTTCACGGCAATTTACCGCTCGAACTGCGGGTGTTAGCGGGAAAGCTCCAGAAGCTGGCCAGCCGCACTTCGGGCGATGAGGTACGCATCGAACTCCAAGCCGCCGCAAAGCGCTGCCACGACTTTGCCGACCTGATTTCGACCTGGCTCGACCAGCGGCTCGAAGATCAGGTGTATTGGCTGGAACGCAGTCTGGCGCGCAATCAGCCCCGCATCACCTTGGCTTCCTCGCCCATTCACGTGGGCGGCGCACTTCGGGAATACGTGTTCGACCGCATCCCTACGGTGGTTTTGACCAGCGCCACCCTGAGCACGGGCCGTGGCGAGGACGGTTTTGCCTTTTTTACCGACCGTCTTGGTTTCACGGGAGGGAAAACAATCCAACTCGGTAGCCCCTTCGATTACCGCCGCCAGGCCGAATTGCATCTGTTTCGAGGCCTGCCCGACCCGGCTGTGGAACCTGAACAGCACGAACAAGCCCTCCGTCGCTACATTCAACAATACGTGGCCGCGAGCGGGGGCCGCACCTTCGTTCTATTCACTAACACCGAGCAAATGCAACGGCTTGCGGAGCAACTGCGCGGCTGGTTCGCCGAGCAGGGCTATCCCTTCTACTGTCAAGGCGAGAGCCTGCCCCGCCAGCAGATGGTGCAGCGTTTCCGAGAAGCAGGCAACGCCGTGCTCTTCGGCGTGGACAGCTTCTGGCAAGGCGTGGACGTGCCGGGCGAGGCGCTCCAGACGGTGATCATCACCCGGCTACCCTTTGCCGTGCCCGACCGCCCGCTGATCGAAGCCCGTCTCGACGCGATTCGCGAGGCAGGTGGCCAGCCGTTTTACGAATACCAGGTGCCCTTAGCGGTCATTAAGCTGAAACAGGGCTTCGGTCGGCTCATCCGCTGCAAAACCGACACGGGCCGCGTCGTCATCCTCGACCCACGTATCCTGACGAAGTCCTACGGCCAACGATTCCTGGAAGCGCTGCCTCCATGCCGACGCGTCATTGACGGCCAACCGCAACCTGATGCGACTTGAATGCCCAATATTTGCTTCCACGGCCGATTGTCATTTCAATATTGTCTTACGGCACATGTTAACGATAAGAATGTAAACACAACATCACTAGGGCTTGCATAACCATGCGCATTATCCGTGCTCGAGCCCGTATTTCATCGGGGCTTTCTCACGGCCCTAGAGTAGCAAAATCCTTTTGTCGTGGGACTCACTCATGACTTCCGAACAGGAAAAATGGCTAGCTTTCGCCTGTCATCTCGGCGGCGCCCTTGGGGCGATCCTGTTCGCTAACCTGGGATTCCTCGTTCCCCTGATTATTTGGCTCATCAAACGCGAGGAATCGCCACACGTCAATCACCACGGTAAAGAGGCCCTCAATTTCCAACTCAACATGCTGCTGTTAGGACTAGCCTTATATCTGGTTCTCTCGCTTCTCCGCGGCAGCCTCTTCCGACCCTTTGACATCCTTCAATGGCACAGCCTGCCGTGGTTCAGTGCGCTACTGATTCTCAACCTCGTGCTTTCCATTCTCGCCAGCATCGAAGCCTATAACGGCAAGAAATACAGTTATCCGTTTATCGTGCGGATTGTCCGCTGATCGCTTTCTGCTAAGTTCCATAATCGCCATAGCAATTCTCTTGGCGGAAGACTTCCGCCTACGGTCTTATATCGGGTGCTTCGCCAGGGCTTATTACCCTTGAAAACACAACGATGGTTAGCGCGCACAATTCCGTTTCCCTGCCTTCATCATCCGCGGTTTATCATCTAGGAAAGCATAACGTGGCACGGAAGGAGAAATAATGGAGTTTCGGTCCAGTGCCAGCTATGAAAAGGCACGTTGGCTGCCTGTGGCGACTCGACGCCTGAACCGCAGGTCACGTAAATTGCCGCCGATGAAAGATCAGCCGAGCGAGGCCACCGCACTGCTGAGCTGTTGTAGTCCCTTACGCAACCACAGGACTTGCACAGCTCAAATTCAGCGCTGTCGCGGACGCAGCATCCCGCTTCATGGTTTGGCGTTCATATGCGTGATGCGGGGTTTATCTTGTATGAAACATCACGTGGCACGCAGGGACAGGCAATGATAGTACGGAGGGATTCGCATGTGGGTAAAGGTATCTGATTCCGCATTGGCGACTTGGTGATTAGAACTGCAGACTACGCAGATTTGCCCAGAAACCGTTGGATGATTATAGACAGCCTAGGCGATCAACTCAGGTGTCTGTCAACCAAGGCCAGGCGGAAACCTGGTCAGTAAGGGTTACGCTGTGTATCGCGCCCCTGTGCAGTTCACTCCGTCAGCATGAGTTTGCGATTGCTCTATCCGCGCAGCGAGGTTAGTGCACGATGACGGTCTTCACTTCCGTCATTTCCAAAATGGCGTAACGGGGACCTTCCTTGCCCACGCCGCTTTCTTTGAGTCCGCCGTAAGGCATCAGGTCGGCGCGCCACTGCGGCCCCCAGTTGATGTGAATGTTACCCGATTCGACTTCACGCGCGAAACGTAAGGCGCGGTCAATATTTTGAGTGAAGATGGCGGCACTGAGTCCGTACACGGTGTCATTGGCGAGGCGGATGGCTTCATCGAGGTCGGCCACTGCGGTAACGGCCACTGCCGGCCCGAAAAGTTCCTCGCATGATATACGCATCTCGGGGCGGACGTCGGCAACGATCGTCGGGGCAAAAATCGCACCGCGACGTTCACCCCCTGTGATCAGGCGAGCGCCCCCCTCCACCGCCTCGCGTACCCATTGTTCTACGCGAATAGCGTCGCGTTCCCGCACCATCGGCCCCATTTGAGTTTCTTCTTTCAGCGGGTCACCCACCCGAATCGCCTCCACGGCGGGGCGCAAAGCATCCAGGTAGTCGCGGTAGATTTTGCGGTCAGCTAAGACCCGTTGCGTTGAGATGCAGACTTGGCCCGCGTTACTGTATCCTGTGGCCACGGTCGCGCGGACGACTTTGTCCAGGTCGGCATCGTCCATAACAATGAGCGGAGAATTGGAACCGAGTTCCATGGTTACTCGTTTAATGCCCGCGATATGACAAATACGCTCACCGACGTCGCGACTGCCCGTGAAGCTGATCTTGCGAACGCGACGGTCGCGGCAGAGCATTTCGCCCAACTGTCCGCCTGGCCCTGTGAGACATTGGATGGCCTCTGGAGGAAATCCCGCTTGCAGCAGGATTTCGCACAGTCTCAGACTGGCAAGGGGTGTGTCGCTAGCGGGTTTCAGGATGAGCGCGTTGCCTGCGGCTAACGCAGGGCCGACTTTGTGGCACACCAGCATGAGTGGAAAATTGAACGGGGTAATTGCGACTACGATGCCGCAGGGAACGCGGAGCGTGAATCCGAATTTGCCTGCTCCACCTGGAGCGGCGTCCAGGGGCAACACTTCCCCATAGAGCCGTTTGGCCTCCTCAGCAGAAAGTTGCATGGTCTGGATCGAGCGCGTTACCTCAAACCGGGCTTCCTGGATCGGCTTCCCTTCTTCCAGCGTGATGGTACGTGCCAATTCTTCCTGGCGTTGTTTCATCAATTCAACGGCCCGCTGGAGCTTTTCAAACCGCTCCAAGGCAGGCATTTTCCGCATGATTTGAGCACCGCGTTCAGCCGTGCGTAAGGCTAGTTCCACATCGTCGGCGTCAGCGCGGGGCACCTCGTCCACGACGTGTCCATCGTAGGGGTGCACAATCGGCATCTTGTTGGCCTTGTCGCGCCATTCACCTCCCACCAGCATGCGCATAGCTATCTCCCAAGAGGATATTTCCCGAGACGCTCTGAGGTTTCAGACTAATGCCAACCGGCCTGGCGTCAATACGCCGACTGAGCTTGCTAGGGCCTTCCAAGGAAGCGCTTGACGCGAGTCAAGTACTCCTTGCGAGCCTGGTCAACGTCCACGATCGGGGGTGGATAATCCACTTGATATTCCCGTAGTCGCTGCGGGTCACATAGGGCAGCGGTGGGCACCTGTCGCAATTCGGGAATGTATCGGCGTATGTAGCTGCCCTCGGGGTCGAACTTCTTCGTCTGCAACCAAGGATTGAAAACGCGGAAGTAAGGAGCGGCATCCGCCCCACAGCCCGCACACCATTGCCAGTTGGCGACATTCTGAGCTAAATCGGCGTCCACCAGATGCGTGTAAAAATGCCGCTCACCCCAGCGCCAGTCGAGACCAAGTTGCTTCGTCAGGAAACTGGCGACGATCATCCTGACCCGATTGGGCAGCCAGCCTTCGCTCAGAAGTTGGCGCATGCCCGCGTCCACGATGGGAATACCCGTTTGGCCTGTACACCAGCGTTGAAACACCTGCTCATCGCGCGACCAGGGAAATCGCTGCCAGTCTTGCCGTAGTTCCAGTTCGGTTATTTCGGGATGATGGTAGAGCAATTGAATGTGGAAGTCGCGCCAGGCTAGCTCCTGCGTATACGTCGCGCTCACATCTCGGGCATCGCGATATAACTGGCGTATTGAGATTAGTCCGCAGCGTATGTACGCACTCATTTGGGACGAATCGCCGGGATGAAGAAAATTGCGGCGTTGCTCATAGCTGGCGAGGTGCTGGCGGACATACTTCTGCCAAGTTTGGCGGACCTGTGATTCGTCGCTGTGCCAGAATCGCAGCGCGAGACTTTCAGGGCGAGGCAACTCGATTTCCGGAAACGCTATACTTGGTGTGCGCAAAGTTTTTGGCGCGGGCTGTAACGACGTTGAGGCTTGTGCCAACCGTGGGTTCCAGTAAGATTGGAAATAACGGGTAAAGAGGTAATAAGGCTTATCAGGCAGTTCCACGAGAAAAGACTCCGCGAGCGTTTCTGTGCGAATTTGTAAGCGTTGTAAGCAGCGTTGTAAGCAGGCATCCCGCTGACGTGAATGGGGTTCCCAGTCCAAGCACCAACGCACCACGTCAGGACGCACCTGGGCGAAAAACTGCTCCTGCTGCCTCTCATGGATGCAATACAGACGCCCTCCAATCTGCGATAAGGCGCTACGCAGGTGGTGAACTGCCGCGAAGAATAACGACTTCAAGTTGTTACCGTGCTCTTGCTGATTGAACTCGTCAAGAATGAAAACGGGAATAATTTCATGCTCAGCGTGGCCACTCCAGAGCGGGTTGTCGTGGAGGCGAAGCTCACGACGAACGATAGCCACGATACGCATGATGGACTTCCCGCTCAGTAACCTGTGAAGAAGAGCGATTAACCTCAAGTTTCTGCGGGTTCGGCGGTCGGGAATGAACCCAGAATAACCATGCGTTCGCAGTGCTCTTTGAGGGCTTCGAGCGTACGTCGGATTTTCGGCTCTTCCTGATGCCCCTCGAAATCCACGAAGAACACGTACTCCTGCCGACCCGATCGTGCGGGGAACGATTCAATCCAAGTCAGATTGACCTTGTTCTGTTTGAAAACATTCAGGGCATCCACCAAGGCGCCCGGACGGTGCGGCACCTGGAACATGACCGCTGTTTTTTCAGGGGTATCCGATTCATGAGGCGAGGATTGTGGGCTGATGACCGCGAAGCGGGTTTCGTTGTAAGGGTAGTCTTCGATGTTGGAAAACAGAATCCGCAAGCCGTAGCGTGTGGCCGCCTGTCGGCTGGCGACTGCTGCGCCGCCCGGTTCGCGTTGCGCCAATTCCGCGGCCGTCGCTGTGCTTGCGACTTCTACCAGCTGAGCCTGGGGCACGTTCTTAGCCAGCCAATTACGACACTGCGACAACGCCTGGGTCTTGCTATAGACGCGGCGAATTTCATTTTGCGGACAATTGGCCATCAGGTGATAGTGAATGCGTAACCGCACCTCGGCACAGATCTTGATTTGGGGCATGCGGACAAACATCTCTAAAGTGTCCACAACTCGGCCGTCAGTGGAGTTTTCCAGGGGCACGACGCCGTAATCGGCTTGATTGCGATCGACATCCTCAAACACCGTGGCAATGTTGGCCACACGCACGTATTCCACACTCTGTCCGAACCGTTCCAAGGCGGCCAGGTGACTGAAGCTGTATTCAGGCCCCAGGTAAGCTACCCTGAGGGTTCTCTGCAACGCCCGCGAACCGCTGATCAATTCCCGAAAGACGGCCCGTACCGCTTGCTCCGACAGGGGGCCCTTATTGGCTGCTAGAACATTGCGCAACACTTCTTCCTCGCGGGCTGGGCTGAAAATCTCTGCACCGTGGTTATTCTTCATTTGCCCGATTTTCAGGGCCACGGCGGCGCGCGAGTTGATGAGTTTAAGAATTTGCAAGTCCAGCTTGTCAATTTGGCTGCGGAGCGACCGCAACTGTGCCGCCGACCGCGTGGTAGCAGCGCTCCCGTCCTCGCTCGACCTGCGGCTCATGGCTGGCCTCGCCTAAGTTTGCTTTGCCAATACAATTTATGACCGTGGCACTCTCATGTCAACAGGCCGGGCCTGGATTTCCTACAATTTCGACCAATTTCGTATCTGTCAATTTGACATTATCGTGTGTGTTGTCTTCTTGGGTGTCATAATGACACAGTTTCAAGACCTTTGCCGATTTGACGGCACGAGCTGGTGCCCCATTGGCAAAGTTGACCAGCATTAGCTCCTGCTAAAGCCAGACCTTGACCGAACCGTCAGTGCGGTCAATAATTTATTGCATCTCCCAGCAAGGGGAGCTTCGGCACGGTTTTTGCGGTGAACCTTTGTGGGACCTACGATTTCCGCCAGGTTGGTCATCCCTAGAAAAGTAAAACTAATACTGGGGTGATAAAAACCTGCTAAGCTGGCTAAACCAGAACTAATTGCTGACGCTTCCTGCTGGGCGAGCTCAAAGCAACACTCAAATGCCTCAAATTGTATGAAAGGAATCCAAGGAGAGCTAACTTATGGCAACCGACGTCATTATTGGCATTGACTTAGGCACCACTAACTCCGTCGTTGCGGTGATGGAGGGCAACGAGGTTAAGGTTATCCCGAACCAGGAGGGGAACCGTTTGACCCCAAGCGTGGTAGCTTTCACGGACAAGGGCGAGATTTTAGTAGGCGACCCCGCCAAGCGTCAAGCCATTACCAACCCGAAGCGGACTATTTACTCGATCAAGCGTTTCATGGGCCGCCGCTTCGAGGAGGTGGAGCAGGAACGCAAAATGGTGCCTTATGAGGTTGTGCCCGATTCTAAAGGCATGGCCGCTGTGAAAATCGGGGACAAGCTTTATACCCCGCCCGAGATCTCGGCCATGGTGCTGCGGAAGCTCAAAGAAGCGGCGGAAAATTACCTCGGCCACAAGGTGCGCCGTGCAGTCATCACGGTCCCCGCCTATTTCAACGACGCCCAGCGTCAGGCCACCATTGACGCCGCGGCTATCGCGGGCTTCGACCCCGAATGGGAACTGGAAGATCCCAAAACGGGCAAGATCATCCGCCAGCGAATGCGCATCATCAACGAACCTACAGCCGCAGCTTTGGCCTACGGCTTGGAAAAGAAAAGGAACGAACGCATCGCGGTATTCGACCTGGGCGGAGGCACTTTCGACATTTCCATTTTGGAAGTCGGCGATGGCGTGTTTGAGGTAAAGGCGGTCAACGGTGACACCCACCTCGGTGGTGACAACTGGGACGAGGTGCTGATTAACTACATCGCCGACGAGTTTAGGAAAGAAACAGGTATTGATCTGCGCAAAGACAACATGGCCATGCAACGGCTCAAGGAGGCCGCGGAGCGAGCAAAGAAGGAACTGTCGGGGCAGACACAAACCGACATCAACCTCCCGTTCATCACCGCGGACGCCAGCGGCCCCAAACACCTGCAAATGACCATCACGCGTTCAAAATTCGAGCAGTTGACCGAACATCTGGTGGAACGTTGCCGCGGGCCCGTGATGCAGGCACTGCGCGACGCTGGGCTGAAACCGAGCGATATTGACGAAGTTGTGCTCGTCGGTGGCATGACCCGCGTGCCTCGCGTCCAACAGTTGGTGCGGGAAATTTTCGGCAAAGAAGGACACAAAGGCGTCAACCCCGATGAAGTGGTTGCCGTCGGTGCGGCTATTCAGGGGCACCAACTACTGCTGGGTAGCAAGTCGGAAGTTTTGCTCCTCGACGTGGTGCCGTTATCGCTCGGCGTTGAAACTCTAGGTGGCGTGTTTACCCGCATTATTGAGCGCAACACCACAATTCCCACCTCCCGAAAGCAGATTTTCTCCACGGCCGAGGATAATCAAACCGCCGTCACCATCCGAGTATTCCAGGGGGAGCGCGAAATGGCCGCCGACAATCGCCTCTTGGCGCAATTCAATCTCGAGGGAATTCCGCCCGCGCCTCGAGGCGTGCCCCAGATCGAGGTGACGTTTGAAGTGGACCATAACGGCATCCTGCATGTCTCCGCGCGCGACGTGGCCACCGGCAAGGAGCAGAAAGTCCGCATCGAGGCCTCCAGTGGACTGACCTCGTCCGAGATCGAACGCATGCGCAAGGACGCCGAAGCGCACGCTGCGGAAGACCGTCGGCGCCGCGAACTGGCCGAAACACGCAACCAGGCGGACCACTTAATTTATCAGCTGGAAAAAGTACTGCGAGAACACGGTGCCAAGTTGTCCAGTGCCGACAAATCCGCGGTGGAATCAGCGATCGCTCGGCTCAAGGAAAAGATGAAAAGCGACGATATCACCGCGATCCGTCAGGCAATTTCCGAGCTGGAGCAAGCGTCGCACGCCATGTCGCAGCATTTGTATCGCGCCGCGACGGGTGCCGCAGGCGCCACCACCACGGGCGATGGCAGCCGTACCACGGGCGGACCTTCTGAAGGCGTCATTGACGCCGACTTCGAGGTCAAAAAGTAAGCTCAACTGTCCGCTAAGAATCAGTTTAGACTCGTTGCCTATAAGGGTGCATATATCCTCTGGCTCTGATTGTGCCCCGGAAATCTAGTTGGTGACATACACATATATTTTTCTTTTGCCGCAAATGGCGAAACAAGCGTGATTGTGCCCGCTGGTGTAGAGCTTCTGGGCTATTGTTGTCGTGTCGCATCCCGCTTAAATATCCTGGCTTTGGATTACCCTAATGCGAGAACCGGTGCAAAAGTCTAACCTCACAAATTAGTTCTGGCCATGGCGGTTGCGAAACAACCTCCACCCCGGCTATACAGGCACGGCGCCGGCCTCGCTCGCAAACACCTTATCGTGTCTTTGGGAGTCTATACCCGCATATTTAATGGGGGAACATCCTCATCTCGAAACCTAGCTCATCAAATGCTGGAACCATATGACCACTTGGGCATCAATTGGTTTGCTATAACGTTTTGCATAAGGACCATACATCCTATAGCTTCCTTCTACGATTAGCGCGACTTAGCTTGTCCGCAACTTGGAAAGCGACTGGTAATAAGCACGGTTCCGAACCAAAGAGCTCTAGCATTAGACGATTGATGTGGGCGCTAGCTATACTGCTTGTGGCAATTGTGACGATAGTATGTGGATGCGGGAGGAGTTCAGAAATCATGAGACGCTTTGGATGAAATGAATAGCCGGACTGTATTAGGAACGAACTTACCAAGCAGAGTACTAGATAGTCCCAAGACATTTCAAAACCGGAAACCGTCA
>JANWVZ010000290.1 GCA_025056555.1 Gemmatales bacterium
CAGGGCATGAAGCGCTCCAGGTCCGCCGACAGCGACCCCACCCGGGCGGCGATGCCGTCCGAGGTAACCAGTAATGCATTGGTATGAAAAAGTGGGGCAATCTCCCGCTTGTAGGTCTGCAACTGGTTGAATGCGGCTACCAGATGCGCGCCCGCATCGCCCGGCGCCTTGAGCTCGATCACCGCCAGCGGCAAGCCGTTGACGAACACCACCACATCAGGCCGTCGGTGGTGCGGGCCGTGGATCACCACAAACTGGCTCACCGCCAGCCAGTCGTTTTGTCCTGGATCATCAAAATCGATCAGCCGCACCTTGCCTGCGGTGAGCGTGCCGTCATCGGCGTGGTACTCCACATCCACGCCTTCGGTCAGCAGCTTGTGCAGCCGCCGGTTTTCTTCGAGCAGGGACGGCAGTTCCGACTGCGTCACCTTGCGGATGGCGTCCTGGCGGGCCTCCAGTGGCAAGGTGGGATTCAGGCGCGCCACGGCTGCCTCCAGCCGACCACGCAGCACCACCTCGTCGTGGCTGATGCGCTCGGGGTGGGTTCCATCGGGGCCGATGACCTCCTCGCGCGCGATGCGGTAGCCCAGGGTGCGCAGCTGGTCCAGCAGCGCGAGTTCGACTTCGGCTTCAGACAGAAAGGAGCTCATGTCAACTCCGCATCCTGAATCTGTTTGAGGGTGTGGCCTTGCCCGTCTTTCCACTCGATGCGACCATTGGCCGAACGCCCGAGCACAACACCCGCCGCGGTGGAGGGCGAATTGAACACAAAGTCCTGCGTTAATCTCAGGCACGTGCCTTCATCCACCAACACTCCCTTGTTAAGCAAGGTGGCGCGCAACTCTTTCAAATAAGCCGGGGTCGATGGGACTTCTTGTTTGGAGGCTGACGATCCTGCCCGTACGATGAACCCTTCCGCGCTTACATTGCCTCGCGCCACCAGCCCTTTAGCTTTTAGCCACAAATCACAGGCTGGGTTGGCATCGGCCACGGCCGCTTCGAAGACTGTCAGACCAACCAAAGGCAAGCACAACAGCATATCGGCCAAAAAGCCTTCCGCGTCGACAGCGTCCGCCTCGGACAGCGTAGGCAGCTGAGGCTGGTTGGCGTTGTCCAGATCACACCGCTTGGCGGCAGCAGCCAGCTCGACCAAGCGGGCTTCTAGATACTGGACGTGGGCCTTGTTGAGGTTTTGATCCTTGCTAATGAACACCATCGCATGGGTCCAGAAGTCTTTCTGCTTGGCATGCTGCTCCAGCCGTGTCAGCACCCCATCGCCCTCGCCCACATAGATTCGTGGCAGCAGCTTGTCTGGGCTTGGGCCCCAAAGGATATAAACCCCGGTACGCTTGAGCGCGTCGCGTTTGCGCACATCGGCAAACAGCGATCGCGGGAAAACCCATCCCTGCCCCGTCCAGTTCGATTTTTCCAGAATGCGCAGCCCTTCCGGGTTGCCCGTAGGAAGAAAAATACGCACCGAAAACCCCGTGGTTTGGGACATAGTCTTTCCTTGATTTCCGGTTACAGTGTCGCCTGCAGCTCGGCGGCGTTGTGCTCGAATCGCTGGCGGTCCAGGCTGAAACCCCGCGTCAGGTGCTCGCGCAGCACGCGCGTGGCCCACTGGCGGAAGCGCGTCGCGCGGGTTGAGTTCACCCGGTAGCCCACGGAAATGATCGCATCCAGGTTGTAATACTCGATCTCGCGCACCACCGTCCGTCCGCCCTCCTGCTGAACCGTTGCATTTTTTGCAACGGTTGCCTCCCGCTCCAGCTCGCCACTGGTGAAGATGTTGCGCAGGTGCCGGGAAATGACCGACTTGTCGCGGCCGAACAGGTCAGCCAGTTGCTGCAGGCTGAGCCAGACGTTGTCACGCTCCAGCCGCACCTCGACACGGGCCTCGCCGCCTTCGTAGATGATGACCTCGCTCGCAGGCTTCACAGGCCCCGCTCCTTTAGGAAGGCTTCGGCGTCCTTCACCCGCAGTTCGCCGGAGATCAGCTTGGGCAGCAGGGTGTCGCGCAGGGCGGCGAGGGTGCGCGATTGCTGCGCATTACGAACGAATTGATCGAAGAACGGCGCAATATAGGCGTCAAGCTTTTTCATGCTCTCCGGTGGAGGAACCGCCACTTTCGCCTCGGTTAGATGCCTTCGCTGAATGTGACCCATGGTTGTTGCCTTACTAGCCGCAACAGCACGGAAAAACGGCAGATGCTGGCGCGTGGCAAAAAAGTAGAACCATTTTGGCACCTGATCGGAGGTTACCTTGAATAAATGCTGATTCAATGCGCCACGCCCCCCATTCCAGATTTCAACTTCGAGCGAACCCGACCACGAAAACAATACATCGCCATCAACAACTACATATTCAGGCTTGATTTGCGCGCTAGCCTTTTCTGCCCCGTTGGTATTTCCAGCACGCAACTGGGCAATCTTGATAACTGGAAGAAACTCGGTTTCGCTTTCAGGCGGAAATTTCTGTAAAGCAAGTCCATTGAGATAGTTCGCAATCGAGTCCAGCGAACGCATCTCCCAGCCCTCCGGAATCTCGCCCAATTCCGAATCGATGAGCCGGTCGGGAAAGAGGTCGTAGAGGTGGGCGGGCAAGCCGGGCAGTGACTGGCCGCGCTGCCAGCGGCCTTCCATCTTGGCGCGCACAGGTTCGAAGTCCACGAACCACGCCTTGAACAAGGCCCGCGCCATGGCCTC
>JANWVZ010000291.1 GCA_025056555.1 Gemmatales bacterium
GTCCCTGCGCATCACGTACTTCGACGTAACCCTCACTCGCGGCGTCGAAAAACGCTCCGCGCATACTATCGCCATGTGCACTTACCCAATAAGTCTTGTCGCCGCAGCGGGCTATCTCGAAGTCGTACACATAGCGCGTGGTTGACTTTTCGTCCTTGAGGTCGCGCACCTCCCAGGCGCTAAGCTGCCTTGCTTGCTGCCAGTCGTAAAAGGCCACGCGGTGATAGTTGCCTGTTATCGCCAGCACGTTACCGCTCTCCAAGAACCGCATGGTCAAAATCTGATTGCAACCTACGTCGAAAGCCTGCCAAGCCTTGAGGGTTTTTCCGCTGGCAAAGTCCCAAACGTGGATTTTCTGTCCCCAATAAGATCCCGCTAATGCACGTCCATCGGGCGAAAACGCCAAGGCCTTAATGACGCGGTCGGTAACCCCGTCAGGCATGTCGGGTAACAATTCTCGAACCGGTTTGCCATTAGCCGTGTCAAAGACGACCACGCGGTCGCTCAGTCCCAGGGCCAAGTGTTTGTTATCGGGCGATAGTGCGAGGATACGTGTCGGCAGAGAGACGAGCCTCTCCGTTACATCGGCCGACCAAACCAATTTGGCTCCGTCTTCGGTGCGTTCCCAACATTCCAGTTGGCCGAAAGGCACAGGTGGGGGTGGCGTATTTGCATATTCCCATCGAGCCACGGCATACAAACGCTTGCCATCTGCCGACATGGCCAAATTGATGTAATGTTTGTCGCAACCTTCGCGTCGTGCTTCGAGCGTGGCCAGGGCCCTAAGTTTTACTGGCTTTTCCGGCACGTCACCTTGTTGCGCCACCGCTAAGACCGCGAGGAAAACTGCACTTACTAGCACGAGACCAACCCGGTAACACCTGGACATATTTGAGGTCCCCGTTACGGTGTTGACTTTTCCATTGAAATCCGATGGTCAGAATTCACAAAATAAGACGAAGGAAAACCCGGCACGGCTTAACCTGCGCGGCCTCCCGCTGAATAAGGTATTGAGCGAAGTCTTCGGCACGAGCGAGTTAGAGCCCGTGCTCCCGGTTTGGTCGCGGGGTTGGCGGCAGTCGCAGCCAGCGCGTTCGTCGCAACATGTTGCAGGAAGCAAGCGCTTCCAAGCGAAGGAGAGCGGCTCGGCAGCGGAGAGAGTTACTTCAGGGACACTACGGTAGCCTCGCAGGCAGGTGCCATACGACGATGGCAGCCATTTTTTCGTGATTGGAAAAGCATGCCGCGAGCCAGCGGCCATCGGGTGCTGCCGCTAAACCTGTGGCTGGCCGAGTGCCTAGCGGAAGCACTGCTCGTTTGCGGCCCGTGGCGGTTTCCCAAATATAAACTTCGCTGTGGAACTCTTCGGGAGCAGCCTCCGGCAGCATAGGAGGCAGCGGTTGGGGCCACGATTTCGGCCATTTGAGCGATTCCACGCTGGCCAACCATTGGCCTGATTCACCAACGGCGAGGGCTCGCACCGCTCCGTCATGCGGCAGGGTGTGCAACAAACGCCCCGTCTCATCCCAGACGCTGACCAAGCCTTGGTTCACGCTGTTGGGACGCCCGTAAACGATCCCAGGCGTTGCACTGGCCGAGAGCCAGAAGCCCTGCTCGCGAATTCGAGCGTATTTCAGGTCTGACACGACCGTGGCTTGGCCCACTCGCGGTACAGCATTGGGAGTCGCTTCGTCATACATATTCCACGCTCGCACGAGTTTGCCAGTGTGCGGCTCCCAAACGGTGATGCGGGGGCTGTCCCCGGCTACGCCCAGAATTTTCCCATCTGCGGCGTAGGCCAAGCCGAACACTCGCGGACATTGCTTGCCCACGTCCCACCTGATCAGCGTTTTGCCGCTACTTACCTCCCATACCTGAATCCACGTCCCAGTGTGAGCGAGCCGCTCTTGGCCTTTTTCTACTGGCCATCTGCTTTTGCGTCCGTGCAGCGCCGCAGCCAGAAACTTTCCATCGGGCGAAAAGGTCAGTGCGGTCACTTCTTCGTACTCGGCCGACAGCAGTTTGCTCAGGTCATTACTCATCTCAACTTCGCGGATGAATTTGCCACTTTGTGTATCCAACTCACGGACCATCCGGCCTGTGCTGGCATCGTGTAAGCAAACTCGGCCACACTCCCCGACAGCCAACAGTTTGCCGTCGGGAGAAATACTCAGCCCACCGAAGGTGCCCAATCGTCGGAAATCTTCCCACCATACCAGCCGGGGATTCGCACCCGTCATATCCCAACACTCGAACACACGACGCACGGGCACCAGGGGAACGTGCAGGTAGATGCCCCCCTGGGGAGTTGGCTCGTGTACTAGGGAAGCCGCATACAGATACCTACCGTCCGACGAGGCGCCAAGCCAGCGATAGGCCAAGTCGCCGACCAGAGCATTTCCCGCCATCGGGTCGGCGGCGGAGTTTCGCAGCAAAGTTCGCGGCGCAATGCGCGGTATTTCCTGGTTCGATGGTTGGTCTTGACCAAAGCTCATCAGGCTCACCCCGACCAGCAAGGCAGGTATCCAGCTCAACCTTTGCCATCTTATGATGCGATTCATGATGGTCTTGCCTCCAAGGTTAGGTGGAAAATAAATCGCTCCGATCTCAAAGTCTTCTGGCTTGGTCTCCGACCACTACTGCCGCTGTTCGCTCCGTGGGTCCATAGGCTCAGTCAAAGTCCTAGTCTTTCAGGGGATTTTT
>JANWVZ010000292.1 GCA_025056555.1 Gemmatales bacterium
CTTTTCCTAGAGAGGCTACGGCCTACTTTAGAGTGATGACAATTTGCGGTTCGAGTCGGTGCGTGAGGAGGTGGGTACCCGGGTTCCGTCGGCGGGGTCGCCCCACACTGACGGTCTAGGTTTTCCCCTAGAAAGGAGGTGATCCAGCCGCAGGTTCCCCTACGGCTACCTTGTTACGACTTAGTCCCAGTCACCGAGCCTGGCGTAGGCACCTGCGTATCCAGGCGACTTCGGCCATCCCCGGCTCCCATGACTTGACGGGCGGTGTGCAGGATTCCCGCGGCGTAGATGCCGCGGGAGCCCTTACAAGGCTCAGGAACACATTCATCGCGGCGTGGCTGATCCGCGATTACTAGCGATTCCAACTTCACGGAGGCGAGTTGCAGCCTCCGATCTGAACTGGGGCGTAATTTTTACGATTTCCATGACCTCGCGGTTTAGGTTCGCTTTGTGTACGCCATTGTAGCACGTGTGTGGCCCTGGGCATAAAGGCCATGAGGACTTGACGTCATCTCCACCTTCCTCCGGTTTGACACCGGCAGTCCCCCCATGGATTGACGACCGCTTCTGCTTCTACCCTGTCAGGGATCGACCGGGCAGATCGGTGCACAAACCAACAGGCACGAGCAGTCATCAATTGGTCAGGAAACAATCGCGAAGTGAGCCAGACGTAACCTGCACCGCTTCGGCATGGCCGTCTACGTATAGCAGATGCATGCGCCTCCCGTGCGCACCGCGATCCTTTGTCAGTTTTGCATGATAAAACGATACGGGCCGGTCTGCACCCTCGATCTGCGAGATATCAGCGTCCAGCACATCCGCCAATGTGGCGGGCCGGGGCGCCTCGCTCGTCGGTTGCCAGACCCGACCACGGGATCGTACGTCTCCGAGAAGCACAGTCTTGGCGCCGTTGCGCACCATCCTCAAGGAGCCAGCCATCCGACGGTTCTTAGATCCTGCGTTTGCGTCGAACGAGAGAACGCCTCCGTTCAAGGCGTAATCATGCGTCGGTCGCCACGGCATGTACTGCCCATATGTGCCTGAAAACAGTGACCCGCTGTATGAGCCATCAAACCCTGTCGTGACCGGCTCGGCTCCGAGACGCGGATTTGCCGGGCAATGGAAGATCCTCTCAGCGGGGGTCGCCTTTGCCACGAGATCATCCCAGTCATTCGCTTCTTGCCAGGGCAACGGATCGGCATTGGATGCGTACGCCAGCAGCGCTACGTCGAACGGAACTGGCCATTCGCGACCATTCAAAAGCAGAAGCCGGTCTCCGCTGTACATATAACGCTCTCGGTGGGCATCGAGCAGGGCTTGCGGAAGATCGTACGGCCCGCCGTCCGGGCCACGGACGTGCACGTCTCCCGCCAGTGGCACGAAGCCCCTGTGCGACGCAGCCCAGGCGTGCGCCAATTGGCCGACCTGACGAAGGTTCGAGAGGCACGCCGATGCTTGCGCCGCGCGCCGCGCCCTGCTCAACACGGGGAAGAGAAACCCAATGAGAATGCCGATGATGCCGATGACGACCAGGAGTTCGACGAGCGTGAACCCGCAGGGGGCATGGACACGTCGCCCGAAGGCACCTCGTCGCCCCAATCTCCCTTCGTTCCAGACCAGTTGGCGCGCCCGCGTGTCGGCGAACAGCCCCACCAGTCCCAGAGCGAGCAGAGTTGCGTTTCGCAGTAATGCAGATGTGATTGAAGACCCAACTGCGTGCAAGATGGCTTCACCACCACAGCAATTGCAACTTGCCCGACGGGAGGTTAAGGCATTGACGATCAAAAACCCCGTGAAGACTGTCAAAGCGATCAGCGCGAGTGCAAACGACGTGCGTCGGGAGTGTGCAAACAGCAACCCCGCCAATGCGATCTCAATGCACGGTACGGAAACGAAAATGAAACCCTGTGCACGAACCGGAATGAACTCGGCGTGGACAATGGTTTCCTGAAACCCCCAAGGTGAAATGATCTTGCCCAGCGCTGCCGCCACAAACACCGCCCCCAGAAGCCACGCGGCGAGCCTCGCAACATGGATGCAACGACGTTGTGCCCGCATACGCCGGAGCCGTCATCAGAACGCCAGGCTGCCGATCCGCGCCATCCGGACCGTCACCTGCCGAAATGCCTTGGTTAATCGCCAACGATTCACACTGGTATCATAGATAAAAACCGTGTGCAGCGGATATCGATCACCATTGGCGGTCTGGATAATCGTTGAGGCTTCGGCAACGTACATCATGGGATGATCCCTGGAGAAGGAAGTCCAATCGGGGGGCCAACGATGAAAAATGAGCGCTTTCATCCCCAAACCCCCACCGAACATTTCCACGTCCTCGGCGGAGAGGGTGCTGAAGAGAATGAATTCGTTGCCGCGCCGGGTGGAGGGTACCTTTCGGACAACGAGGCGCCAACCGTCGCGCGTCGAAGAGATCGCAGTCAACCGACCCTCGTTCAAGTCCAGCTTCTTATACTCATCGGCGAATGCCGTCTCAGGATTGTCTGTCAATCTTCTGCCCGGAACCGCATCCCAGAACTCGGGCAGCGTCGGCGGGCCTTCCCATCTGCGTTGAAGGGCCAGTTGATTGCGGTATTCCTGCATCGACAATCCCGCCATGCGGCTGAATACCAGCGCCATCGCCTGCGCGAGGTCGTTTGCAGCGTCTCCTGGCAGCTCGGCCAGCGCCGCTGT
>JANWVZ010000293.1 GCA_025056555.1 Gemmatales bacterium
GGGCGTTTTCTCGGAGGCGGCTTGCATGGCTTGGCCGCGGAGTTGTACCAGTCGAACGCCGTCGGCAAAGTCGAGTACGCCGGCAAACGTCAGTGCCGTATATTCGCCCAGACTCAATCCCGCGGCGGCCTGACATTGGGCCACGACTTCAGGGTGCTGACTGCGGAAATGCTCCAGTGCTGCCAGGCTGGCGACGAAGATCGCGGGTTGGCTCACATCGGTGCGATTGAGGCGCTCTGCAGGGCCTTGCAGGCAGACTTGGGCTAAGTCGTAGCCGAGCACCTCTGCTGCTCGGGTGAATAATTCGCGGGCTATCGGGGATTCTTCCAGGAGGGTTTTGCCCATGCCGACGTATTGCGCGCCTTGACCGGCGAAGAGAAAAGCGATGCGCGGCATAGTGGTCTCCGTTTTTGTTAGGTGTAATGTTGGCGACATTATTAGCAATTTGGCCGGCTCTGTCGAAGTGCGTTTTGGCGGATAAGGGTAGTAGGACGGGTGCTCGGTAGGTGGTGCATGGCTTGCAGGTGGCGTGGCGCTGGCCCCTTGCTTGAGGGGACTCGTTAGCTACAATGCGGAGCAGCGAGCGGACCGCAGCCAGTCCGCAGGTAATCGAGGCGTGGCCAACTTAGGAAGGAGGATGCATCATGCGCAGGATTGGTGTGCTGATGGTCGTGGCGCTGGTCTTGGGTCTGGCTTTCCAGGTGCCCGGGACGCAAAGTGCGCAGGCAGAATTCGTGAAGCTCTTCAACGGCAAGGACATGACGGGCTTTCACTTTGAGCCACCGGCCTTGAAAGACGCCATCCGCGTGGAAGACGGCGTGATCATCGTGCCGGGTAAGCCGAATGGGTATTTCTACACGGAGAAAAGCTATCGCAATTATGTGCTGCGTTTCGATTGGCGCTATAAGCGTCCAGCGAACCTGGAAGCGGGCCAGGATGAGAAGTTTCCGGGCAACAGTGGTTTGTTGGTGCATATTCAACCGCCGCATCGGGTTTGGCCGCGGTGTGTCGAGGTGCAGGGCATGAACCGTGATCACGGCAATATCTTCGCGATCGGCGGCGCTAAGGGTAAGTTTAAGAAGTATGCCGATGCTCAGAGGAAGGCGATCAAACCCGTGGGCGAGTGGAATACGACGGAAGTGACCAGTAAAGACGGTTACCTGAGCTCAAAGGTGAACGGGGAGCTGGTTTCCGAGGGAGAAGGCGAACTCAAGGAAGGCCCGATCGGCTGGCAGTCGGAAGGTGCGGAGATTCACTTCCGCAATATTGAGATCAAAGTGCTGCCGTAGACGGTCAGGCACCGACCAGAATCCAGTGAAGCAGGGCGCGACAATTCGTGCCCTGCTTTTTTGTTCGATTCGGTCGAACCTGGTTTGTTGGGCGTAGATCGCCTGGTACAGCTGTGTCTTCGACAATTAGCGCCGAGGTTGCGATACTACGCTGGGGTCTGGGCGAGTTCTTCCTGAATGAGTCGGCGTACTTCGTCGGCTGGGGCTTTGCCGCGCGTTTCGCGCATCACTTGGCCGACGAGTGCGTCCATCGCCTTGGCCTTGCCGGCGCGTAGGTCGGCCACAGCTTTGGGTTGGCTGGCTAGCGATTTCCTGACCAATTCCCGCAGTTGTTCTGTCGAGAACGATACATCCAGGCCGAGGCGACGAATGATCGTCTCCGCGGCTTCCCCGCTCTTGAGCATCTCGGCAAAAACTTCCCGGGCACGCTGGGGGTTGACGTTGTACTGACGCTGTTTCCGAATGAGGTCGGCCAGGCTCTCTGCGGGGAGCGGGAACGACTCGATGGTGATTTTGCGTTCGTTGAGCACTTGCAGTACCTGATTGGTGCACCAGTTGGCCGCGGCTTTCGCATCTCCCGTCAGTTGGGCGACTTTCTCGAAATAATCAGCGAAAGCCAGTCCCTGGCTGACGATGACGCCGGCATCATAGGCGGACAGTTGATACTGAGTTTGGAATCGTTCCCGGCGAACCGAGGGTAATTCCGGCAGTTCGGCGCGGATTCGCTCCAGCCAGGCCTGGTCAACCAGCACGGGGACCAGGTCGGGTTCGGGAAAATAGCGATAATCCGAGGCTTCTTCCTTTCGCCGTTGCACCACGGTAACGCCGTGGTCTTCGTCCCAGCCGGCCGTGGCTTTGGGCACTTCGCCGAGTTTCTTACCTGTGCGGCGAAACTCCTCGTATTGCCGCTGAGCCTCGTAAGCCATGGCCCGTTCGACCGAGCGAAAGCTATTGAGATTTTTTACCTCGACAATGGGGGTAGCTACGTAACCGTCACCCTGGGGGATGTGAATGTTGATATTAGCGTCCACGCGCAGGCTACCTTCCTGCATTTCGCAATCGGATACCTTGAGTTCGCGGAGCAGTAGCCGTAATTCTTCGAGGAACAGCCGTGCTTCTTCAGGCGAGTTCATATCGGGGCGGGTAACGATTTCAAGCAGGGGCGTGCCTGCGCGGTTCAGATCAACGAGACTATCGCGGCCCATGCCTGTTTCGTCGTGACTCATCTTGCCCGCATCCTCTTCCAGGTGGACGCGGATGAGCCGCACTGTCTTCTTCCCCTGGGCCGTCGGAATTTCCAGCCAGCCGTTGCGCGAAAAGGCTCAGTCGTA
>JANWVZ010000294.1 GCA_025056555.1 Gemmatales bacterium
ACTCTGAATCTAGGTAGTCGCGACGGAAAACCAATAGGAGGCCCTAGGACACCAGCGGGGCGGCTCGCGAAGCCGCTTTTTCTAACGGTGCTGACCGCGGCAGGAGACCGGATGGATGTTGGAAGGTCGTTGTGGTCTGGTGCAGATGGACTCTGCCTCCTGCTGCGACCGAGCCGAAGAGCATCGTGCCCGTGCCTTCTCAACCGGAAAAGCGGGAATTAGTTCATAGCGCTCCGGACTTGATGTAAGCACTCGATAAGCATAGCCATTATTTGCAATGCATGTGACATCCGGACATGGGAAGGCAAGAATGCCAGATATTCCTGCAGGGCAACTTTCGAATTCGCCAATCCAATGATGTCCTTGGTTATGGATCACTTCGACACGCCTCATCAGACCAGTAGGGATTTCCCACACCAAGCCCTTTCTTTAGCTTGTGATGTCTTAGGGGTACAGAAGCTGAATGTCGGCTGAGAGTCTGGTTTTTCATCAGCTGTGCAAATAATCCGAAATCCGAGGGTTTCCAGTTGCATGATGTCTCCGCACTTCTTATCAGTCGTCTGGTCTAAAGAAGCGATGTACAATCACTTCGTTTCGGCCCGGTGGAGATGGGCGAACACCAATTCTATGGTTTCTACTCACAACCATCACTTGCATCGCGCCGAGTGCACCCAACGTAATTATGACTCGCACCTGTTCAATTCCCCCCACTGCTGAGTAACAGTAGTGGATTATTGGTGAAGGGCAGGTGCTAGCTATATAAGTCTGGCTGCCTGGCGGATAGTACGGCTTACCCGTTCAGCGAGTAGGAGATGTCGGATAAAGTTCTGGGTTCGAACACGAGCGGCTTACTTGTAAGGGAAGGGTTGACCGGTGAGACGCTCGTAAGCTTCGATATACTTGGCACGCGTTTTTTCGACCACGTCGGGGGGCAAGGGCGGTGGAGGACTGTTTTTGTCCCAAGTGGTTCTTTCGAGCCAATCGCGGACGTATTGTTTGTCAAAGGAGGGCGGGCTGGAGCCTGGCCGGTATTGGTCCGCAGGCCAGAAACGGGAACTGTCGGGGGTGAAGACTTCGTCAATGAGAATAATTTCGCCATTGGGCAGTTTGCCCCATTCCAATTTGGTATCGGCCAAAATGATACCACAGCGCTGGGCGTGTTCGGCGGCGCGACGATATAAGTCCAGGGTTTTTTGCTGGAGCAGCTCGGCGAGTTCCTGGCCGACGCGTCGTGCCATTTCTTCGAAACTGATGTTGATGTCGTGGCCCGTTTCTTCCTTTGTAGCGGGAGTGAAGATGGGTTCGGGCAACTGCTGGCTTTCCCGCAATCCCGAAGGCAGAGGAATGCCACACACGGTTCCGCTTTGTTTGTATTCTTTCCAGCCGGAACCGGCCAAGTATCCACGGGCCACGCATTCAATGGGAATGACCTGGGCTTTGCGCACCAGCATGGCACGGCCTTCGAGTAATTCCCGCCGTGCCACAAATTCGGGACCCATATCCTCCAGGCGTGTGCTCAGCAAGTGGTTTGGCACTTGCAAGAGCTGTAGCCAGAAGATGGTAAGTCCTGTAAGCACGCGGCCTTTATCGGGAATGGGTGTAGGCAATACCCAGTCGAAGGCACTGATGCGGTCGCTCGCGATAATGACCAGACGGTCTCCGAGATCGTAAATGTCGCGAACTTTTCCCTTCCGACAGGGAATACCCGGTATATCAGTCGCTAATAAAGGATTGCGGGACATAGTTACTCCTTGACTTCAAGTGAGGCTTAAGCGAGACACACGTTACACCTTCCCATATTCGTGGGACTAACGGATTTCCATGCGGACGGGAATCTCCAGGCGGACTGCACCACCAGCGGCTGATACTGTCAGCTGCGCATTATAAACGATAGGCGCAGCGTCCGCTGAAGGGGTTACAACGAGAATTGCCTCGTTCTCCTCGTCTTTGAGTGTGGCAGCAGGAGCATTAACATTAGCCGGGAGCGATGTCCAATGGAAATGGACTGGGCCTCCGATGCGTTGACGACTGACGCGGAAGAGCAACTTGGCTGGCTGACCTGGAGACAGGATAACAACGTTCGGGCCACTTAGTTTCAGAAAGCCTAGAGGATGGGATATATCGGCGGGTGACGATGACCCAGATGCAGGAGATTCAGGCTTAGTCGGGGGCGACTCCGCAGGTTGCGGCTTGGCAGGGATAATGGGTTGGACCTTGAGTTGCTCAACAACGGTTACCGAGAACTGGGCAAATTCTTGCACACCCAGCGCGTGGGCGCGCAGCTTTACCAGATACTTGCCGGGCGATGCGTCGCTCGCTGCTCGAAAAGTCAGGTCCAGCGCGTTGGCTCCTGCGGGAATGGTTGTCTGGTTGACAGAAACCCCCTTGGGTAAACCGGCAAACTCCAGGTGAATCATGCTTTGGAGGTTTTTGCGAGTCACTCCCAGGCGAAGGGTGGATGTACCGTTGATGGGCACGAGTAAATCGCGCAAGCCAGTCAGTGAAAACTGGGGTGGGATCTCGGGCTTAGATGGCTTAGGCTCAGGTTCTGGTTTTTTCTCGGCAGGT
>JANWVZ010000295.1 GCA_025056555.1 Gemmatales bacterium
CATCCTGACCGGAGGAAAACTATACGAGGATGTTGCCTACCCCTACGGTTGGATGCCGGCCTATCTCTATGCCGGTGCTGCCGGCCTATTTGGCAACGGGGCTGGAACATACGTCGGCTTTATGACATTTATGAGTACAGTGCATATTATAATGGTATATGCTTCAATCAGAAGATTCCAATCCGCTATAATGGCCGCTTGCGTATGTATTTTGGGGTTCCTGCCGGTTATGCATATGCCTGCTGCCCTGTTCGGTTCCTATATGAACGCAGCCTACATTCCCATAGAACGGTGTCTCCTTACTGCCTTGGCGCTTGTCTACCGCTCTCCTTCTCAAAGGTCGGAGCGTGACGCTCTGCTGCTAGGGGGCTTACTCGGGCTGATGCAGTTCACAAAATTTGGAGGCTGTTTCTTCGCTGGCGCGGCTGTGGTTGTTCTCGACATGCTGACACTGCGGATCCAAGGCGTCGGCCGCCCCGGGTATTTCCGTTGGATTCGCCTTTCTTTGGTAACGCTAGTCGGGTTCCTCGCGATCGAGGCTATTCGGATCGCGCTTGCTTTTGGCACACTCCCAAAAGCTATTGCACAAGACGTTGTATGGCCAGCTTACACTGCACGACTATACTCAACCGTTGATAGTAGTTATTATTGGCCGAGCTGGATTAGCGCAAGATTCTTTGTTGGTCAACAGTTACCTTGTGCGGTTGGGCTTGTACTTTCTGGCGCGGGCTTGCTTCGACTTGTAGCCTCGGCGGTCTTAAGGGACAAGACTGAAGCCAGTCATGCCGACGAGAAAGCCCTGCTTCTGCTACCTCTCTTCTATTTTCTCGCGACGGTCAAGTACATGGGCCACGTCCACACTTTTTATCAATACGCTTGGTGCTTAATGTTTGGTGTACCATACGCACTTGTTCATCTCCGCAGTGTCAAGGCACTGGCGGTGGCAGCACTTCTTATCCCGGCTACAATGTTAATGCTGAAGGCCACTTTCGTCAATCGCCCACCACATGATATTAAGATCCTATTGCTGCCCAATGGTGAGGTCCTGTACTGCGATCCTGAAACGGTCGCCACGGCCGAAGGAATTCAGCGCGAGTACACACGACTCGGGACCGTTGGTACTGGTCAACCGGATAAGGTGCTGATCTACCGGATCGGAGCTGGATACCATTTTTACTTCAATCTACCACGTTTTTCCAGACACGTCTGGTACATCCCCTATTACGTCCGGCCTTACGACGCGCCCGCGCTCCTGGACTCACTTTCAGACACCCGAGCGTTCGTTGTGTTAGGCGTGCCCGAGCCAGACGAGGCCATGCGATTTATGGAAGACCCACTGATTTTCCCACCCGAAGTCGCAGAGGCTGCCGCTCCCCGCATGGGGACTCCGCTAAAGATTGGCAAGGGGAATTGGGTAATTCCAATAAATTCTGCACCAAAATGACAATGCCAGACCAGCTCAACCTGCCTAGCGTGGTATTGGCCATAGCCTACGTCTGATCCTGCAACGAAATAATCCGGCCCGACTCGTCGCTGCAACGTACTTTGACAGGTAGAGCGGTTTTTCCAGGTGTGACGATTCTGCACCCTGCCGCTGCGGAGTTTGTTCGTCCAGCATGTTGAGCGGCAGTAAAGTGGTTTCTGATAAAGTAGTGCAGGCCGAGGGCTTTTTCACAAAGCAAGCCTCGTAGGGCAAAAACCTCTCTCGCAGAGAATCTGCTAATCTGCAATGCGGTCCTGGCACGTTCACGGAAGCCCTTCTGGTCCGGCGGCTTCTCATCGGCGATGCTCAGGCCAACCGTGGCCGCCAGGTGCCAGAGCGGCCTATGCACTTAAAGAGCGTTTTGGAACCGTTGATAAAGGGAGCGGTCTTTGGATTGCCGAATATGCCAGAAGCTGCGCTCGTTCCCTCGGCTGTTTCTGGTCAGGAATCGTCTGAGAGGAAATACCGCGGAGACTAGCGGTTTCGGCTTACTGTTGGCTCCGCAGCCAGGCTTCGGCCCGTTCCAGGACGGCCAGCATGGCTGCTTCATCGCTTGGCGCTTCCACTTCGATGTGGTGCTGGGCATCCTGTCGGGTCGGATGAGGCAAAACACAAACGAAGCGCCAGCCCTGCTCGGCCCGTTCCAGGCGATAGTGCAAAGCTCCCCAGCTTTCCAGCCGCTGCCGCGTGGTCGCCCAGTCCGCAGTCGGCCCCGTATTCTTGGAGGTCGCCGGAGACGGCCGCGATTCACTGGTCTCGGAAAGCAGACCCAGTTCCTCCGGGCTGGGAAGACGCAACTTTGCAGGCAGAATCGGAGGCTCGGCGTTTCGGCCAGCAGCCGGGTCGCCGCCGTCCTGGGCTCGGATCACGGGCCGGTCATGGGGCCGGCCTTCGGCTGAAGGGCTGGGTGTCCTTGATGAGTTTTGCGGGCCCCGATCCGCCAAGGTCGGCAAGGCGTGAGACGGCGTGCGGTTTTTGAGCATTTCCGGCATCGGCGGCAAATAACGGGAGTTCCCGGCCGAGCGAATCGGTTGAGTCGGTCGAGGGGCCGCCTGCATCCGCGGTTG
>JANWVZ010000296.1 GCA_025056555.1 Gemmatales bacterium
GTCGTAGGTGTCGAGCAGGAAGACGGCGTTGTCCGGATTCGCGCGCGCGAAGGCCTCAAAGGATTCCTCCTCGGTGGGATGGGCTTGAACGAACGAGTGGGCCATCGTGCCGGCCAACGGTATCCCAAACTGCCGCCCGGCCAGCACGGTCGCCGTGGCGGAAAAACCGGCCAAATAACTCGCGCGCGCGGCCAGCAACCCCGCCTCGGCCCCATGCGCGCGACGCAGGCCAAAATCGACGAGTGCCTTGCCCGGCGCGGCCAGCACCATCCGGGCGGCCTTGGAGGCGATCATGGTCTGGAACTGCAACAGGTTGATCAACCGGGTTTCGACCAGTTGTGCCTCGGGCAGCGGAGCAGTGACGCGCAGCAACGGTTCTTCGGCGAAAAAGACCGTGCCCTCGGGCATCGCGTGGACGTCACCGGTGAATCGGAGCCGTGACAGGTAATCGAGAAACTCATCCCGAAAGCGCCCGGTGCCAGCAAGCCACTCGATTTCTTCCGCGGTGAAACACAGGTGCTCGAGGAAGTCCAATGCCTGAGCCAGGCCGGCAGCGATGAGGAAGTTCCGATGCGGCGGAAGCCTCCGCACGAACAACTCGAAGACCGTGATTTCCTTCCTGCACCCGGCGAAATAGCCTTGAAGCATCGCCAACTGGTAGAGGTCAGTCAGCAGCACACTGGACCCGCCGGGGGGGACCGAAGGACCGTCGCGGATCGCTTGAACCTCTGCCCGGGAATCCTGCTGCCTCTGGTGCCAGGAAGGGGCAGGTGCTTTCATGCGGCCAGCTCGTGAACCAACAGCGGCAAGGCGCCGAGGCTGAGCATCTCCGCCTCGGCCTTGGCGCCGTCGTCCGCGCGGAGGTTCACCGCTCGAATCGCGTCGCAAAGCAGGAACACCTTGAAGCCCCGATCCAACGCGTCGCGTACGGTGTGCAGCACGCAGTAGTCCGTGGCAAGGCCGCCAATGAAAAGCCGACGCGCTTTGACCAGGCGCAGACGAGCCTCCAGCTCCGTCCGGTCGAACCCCGAGTAGGCATCGCGGTCCACAAATCGCGCCTTGGATATGACCACTGCTTCAGGCGGCAGCTTTAGCGCGGCGGGGAACGCGGCGCCCGGCGTGTTGGCCACGCAATGCACGGGCCACTGTCCGCCGCGATTCTTGAACGAGCAATGACTCGGCGGGTGCCAATCCCGGGTGGCAAAGATCGGCAGACCGCGTCGAGAAAACGCTGCCAGGTAACGGTTCAGCACGGGGATGATCTCGTCGCCCTTGGGCACCGCCAAACTCCCGCCCGGCAGGAAATCGCATTGCACATCCACCAGCACCAGCGCGTCGCCCTGGGCCGGTTCGACAGCAGATGGGTTGGTTGTGGTCATCGCCGCCATTATAACCGAAGTGGCCAAAAGGTGCGAGCAGGCCGGCGCTGTAGCAAAACGAAGCCACCCTGGGCAGGGCGGCTGCGGAATCGCGCTTGGCAGGGGCCGAAGGTCGTTTTGCCTTCATCCCGTCGCCCTGCACCGTGGGCCAATAACGGCCAGTGTGAGCGGAGGGGCTGACAAAGGTCGCGAGGCGGAGGCAGGCTCGTTTGCCCCGTAAGTTACGGCCTACCTCCGCTCGCTCCTCGCCCTGTTGGTTCAGGGTGAAAGTAACGTCGCTCGCTCCGCTTCCACCGGCGCGTTGTGGCCGGGTGCCTGAGCGAGCTGCACCCATAACGGCTCCAAATCCGGTCGGCTCCGCACGCGGGCCTGGATTTTTTCCAGTCCGGCCGCCTCAATGGATCGGGCCAGCCAGTGACGCGCCTCCTCAAGCTTGCCCAGCTTGCAGGCATAACAAGCCAGGTTGAACTGAATCGCGCCGTTTCTGGGGAAACGGTCCACCACAGCCAGCAGTTCACGCCACGCTTCGGGCGTTCGGTTCAATTCGTTGAGGCTGTAGGCCAGCGAAATCCAGCCCATGGGGCGGTCCGGAGCCAGCTCCACGACCTTGCGCGCCACTTGAAGTGCCACGTCCCACTTGCGCGCCTTGGCGTAAATCACCCAGCGCACGATCAGGACATCCGGATGGAACCAACCCTTGGCACTGATTTTTTCCAACTCGTCGAAGGCCTCCAACGGATTGCCCAGTTCAATCCACCCGACGGCGGCCTGCAAGTGATGGCAATCCGGGTAGCCCAGGGTTCTCATCTCGTTCAAAATCTTGACGTAGTGATCGCAAGGGTCATACCAATCGTGAGAAACTACGCGGCATATTGGTAGCAAGGCACTTGCGTTGCAGCCGAAACAAACAGAACTGACGGGAATCCTTACAGCATTGCGAACGCAATGTGAGGTTAGCCCGCCATAACTGCATTTGCATTCCATTCGCGGCCAAGTAGAACCGCAATAAAATAACAGGCTCCAAGAAGACCCTTTTAGGCTGTTAGCTAAACCGACAGAATAACGGTCATTCTCGCGAATTCGGCAGCGATTGATCCGTCGCTCCCGGTT
>JANWVZ010000297.1 GCA_025056555.1 Gemmatales bacterium
TGGATGGTAACTAACCCCCAGTGCTCGGAAATGTTCCTCACACTCTTTCGGTTGGGTCCAAGGCTGAGGTATCCAACCGCACAGTTCGAGAGGCGCTGTTGTATGGAACGGCCCATCGCGGAAATATAACCCGATGAACCACAAACGTCGCTTTGGAGGTTTGGACTGGTCACGAGCAAAATCAAGCAGCAGATCCCCGTATTTCCACAAGAACTTAGTTGATCGGGTTGCGCCGACATCTTGTGGCGGACCGAACAGCCGTAATACCTCCTCAGGGCTTATCCCCATACGGAGCGGACCGAGACAACCGGTTACCACAAGCTCATCAATAGAACCGTAGATCATATTCCAGCTCTGCGCAAAGCGTGGATCAAGAACTTGATCTCTGCGGCCTTCTCCTGAGCCATCCTCCCAAGCTCCCCACCCTGTCGGCTCAGTTGCCTTAAGTATTCTAATGCACGTTCGGCTTCATCATGGATGAGCCGTCGAGCTGCCGGATCCTTCACGTCGCGACGGAGGGCCTTGACAGCGGCTTCAAATGCCTTGTCGGAAGTCTTGCTGAAGGCTTTTCGAAATACGAATCCGCCTTGATGGTCTGGCCTTATTAACACTTCAACCTTTCCGACGTGTACATGGCACCCCTTCTTGGCCCAATCCTCGTGTAGTTTCGAGATCTTGAAACACCAGTTGTGGACTAAAACCCCGTTGGGGCCGACCTCGTAGACGTGCTCTCCTTGCACTTCGAGGTTGTAGACCCAGTCCGTCGGCGGGCGCGGCTTGATGGCGACGACGGCGGCGACCTGCTCCAGCCGGGTGCGGACACGTTCGCCTTGACGCAATTGCCCCGCTTCGACGAACTCCTGCCGGTCCTCGCTCCAGAACGGGTGATTGGCCGTGCAACCGATCTCGTCATTGCCCACCACGACCGTCAGCAATTCGCCGTCTGGCTCGTGTTTGAAGGTGGCCGTGACGACGTGGCCCGGCCCCGAGGCAATCGGCGGACAGGGGCCGATCCGCAAGACCTTCGCTGTACCCTCGGCTCCCAGTTCCGGCAGGTCCAGCTCGATGGTGTTGGTTTCCGGATCGAATTCGTCTTCGATCCACTCCAGCGGCGAGTGCGGCATGGCCCGGAGGAACAGGACCGCCGATACCACCAGCCCCACCGCCAGCCAACTGCGCGCCAGCCACTTCCACTTGCGCCCGCCTGAACTCTCCCTGATCGGCTTGTGCGTGCTCATCGCTGCTCTGCTCTCGCACTATAGGTGTGGCGAAGTCACCGTGACAGGTTACGACCAACTCCCAAAGCTAAAACTAAGGGGCCTTCATATATTCCAGACCTGTTAAGCGATGAGTTTTGAAGATCTTCACAATTTCCTCGTGCACAAGGAACCAAAAGCGTCTTCCTCTGATATTTTCAAGCCACACCTCAGAGCAACACACTATCTTGGGGGACTCTGGAAGCTGCATAGATTGCAAAAGTGGAAAGCCACACGTTTCTCGATATCTACTACATTGTAGACATTTGACATGGAATTTCATTCCCACCTTCTGCATATCGGTGACGAGTTCTCGTTCTGGCAGTGCTAGCATGTAACGGTCATCGCCCGGAAGCGGAACCACGTTCCAACCACCGATTTCATTGTCAACGATAACTTCGTAGGCTCTTCTGCTTACGCAGATGAAACCATCGTCCGTAATTAAGTAATCGGTCTTTGCGCGAATTCGAACATCTGGATCAATCCCTTTCAATTTGATTGCGGTTGTTTCATCAAGCTTACGACACCTTGGGCATTCCATGCCAGCATAGCGAGGTCGCAGAACAACTCCGCTTTCCAGGCTGTCAGTATAAAGAATCCAGTTATTGTGACGTTGATCCTTAGGTACTAGCCAATAATAGCTCCCCCTCATCGTGTCCATCCTTTCTGAGTGGCAACTTTAACCTCTTGCAAGAAGTTCTTAAAGTATTTACCCCCTTGATAAGATTTGTAAAATTCTGCTAGAGCCTTAAGCCGTTCAGTCTTCGTGAACACACTTCGTACTACTTCCCCGGATTGGCCCTTTCGCGGAAGCATATCGTAAACTACTCCATCTACGACCTTTGTCTTTTTCCTTAAAAATTTTGCCAGCGCGTCATGAACTGCTGTATGATCAGCTGCATTCAGGAATGTGAGTGAGGAGTGTTTGTGCGGCGTAAGGCTTCCTAACGCACGAGGAAAGAAATGATGGTACCCAGGACATGTGTTATGAACCAATAACCCATTTGGCCCGACCTCGTAGACGTGCTCCCCCTGCACTTCGAGGTTGTAGACCCAGGCGGTGGGCGGGCGCGGTTTGATACAAACGACGGCGGCCACTTGCTCCAGCCGCGAGCGGACACGTTCGCCTTGACGCAGTTGCCCCGCTTCGACGAACTCCTGCCGGTCTTCGCTCCAGAACGGGTGATTCGCCGTGCAGCCGATTTCCTCACCG
>JANWVZ010000298.1 GCA_025056555.1 Gemmatales bacterium
CCCACGCCGCAGCGCCTGCCTCTGTCTCACCGCCGCTCGGTGAATCTAGTCCGCCCGAAGACGATAATGACGAAGCCCGGACCGAGACCAAGCCGAAAAAACTCAAGCGCAAGAAAAAGAAATCTGACCATACTACGCTCGTTATAGTCGTGTCTCTTGGCGTGGTGCTTGGCCTGGCGCTGGTCGGTGGAGGCGGATTTGCGGTTTGGTATTTTCTCTCGCGCAAAAGTCCAGACCGGGCTGCAGCGGAAATGTTAGAGATCATGGAGGCATTCGCCGGTGCCCTGGAGAAGCTGAAAGAACCTGGTCAGCGTGCCCAAGGCACTGCCGATCTTGACGGTGTCACTCAAAGATTGGAGGCATGGATTGAAAAGTACAAAGACTTGGAGATTTCAGAGTCGGAGCGGCAACGTCTGGAAGCCAAGTATGGCGACCGGGCTAAGCAAATCGCAGAGCGAATCGGGAAGGTTTTTCTCACGTTGCTATTAGACCCGCAAGTGATGCAGGATCCCCGGGTAACTTCTGCCTACGGACGATTTATGCAGTCGGTCCAGCGCATACCTAAGACAATTAAGACAGAAGTTGCACCGCCTGGGTGGCAAAAGCCTGCGCCGAATATTCCAGGGCCGCGTCCTTTCCAGCCCAAACCAGTATCCCCATCACCACCACGCTAACAATAAGAATACGAGTTGCCCGCACGACAAAGACCAGGAATGCTGTTACTTGAGTCACTGACCTACCCCATTTCAATCTCCGCTCGATGATGTAGAATTGCAGCAAAGCAACTTCGGCGGGCAGTGGCATCCGAATCACCATTTCCCTGCGCCTGCCGGCCTCTGAGGACTCCGGGAAACGACTACGAATAAGGACGTAACCATGCAGCCACCACAATTTGAACGCCTAACCCCGCCCCGGGAAGGACATCGCATCACGGTAGATGCCAGTGGCCATTGGCAAGTGCCGGATGATCCCATCGTGTGTCTGATTCGCGGCGACGGGATCGGCAAGGATGTAGGTTCGGTACCAGGTATCACCACGTGTGCCGTCCGTGTGCTTGACGCCGCGGTGCAACGGGCCTATGGCGGCAAGCGCCGCATTGTGTGGTTCGACATTTATGCCGGTGATTCGGCCCGCGAGCGCTATTACCCCCAAGTGCGGGATGAGGAAATCAACGCCCTTAGTGAGGACGACCAACGCAAACTCTACCTACCCGATGACACCCTACGGGCCTTTGAATATTACGGCGTCGGTTTGAAGGGGCCGCTCACGACGCCGATCGGCGGCGGCTTCCGCAGCATCAACGTGTATCTACGAATGCGCTTCGACTTATACGCCTGCGTTCGCCCAGTACGCTATTTCAAAGGGATCGACGCCCCCAATAAACGGGCCGACAAGGTGAATATGGTCATTTTCCGCGAGAACACCGAAGACGTTTATTGCGGGGTCGAATTTAAGAGCGGCACAGACCGGGCTCGTCAGGTCATCGAGTTTATCAATTCGCTGGGTTATAATATCCCTCTCTCGGCAGGTATAGGTATTAAGCCTATCAGCCCCGAGGGGACAAAACGTTTAGTACGCATGGCCATCCGCTATGCCCTGGATAAGAAGTTGCCCTCAGTAACCTTAGTGCATAAGGGCAATATCATGAAATTTACCGAGGGAGCGTTCAAAGAGTGGGGCTATGAAGTAGCATTGCAGGAGTTTAGACCTTATGTCGTAACGGAAGATGAAGTTAATCAAGGGGCGGAGCGGAAAGGTAAGGTCTTAATTAATGACCGCATTGCCGACAGTATGTTTCAGCAAATTCAACTTCGGCCCGATGAATATAGTGTCATTGCCACACCGAATCTGAATGGCGACTATCTCTCGGATGCGGTGGCGGCATTAGTAGGAGGTATTGGCTTAGCGGCGGGGGCGAATATCGGCGACCGCGCTGCCATGTTCGAAGCCACGCACGGCACTGCGCCCAAATATACTGGTAAGAACATGGCCAATCCCAGTGCCGTGATCCTCTCCGGGGCCATGTTGTTAGAACATCTCGGTTGGCAAGAGGCCGCCCAGTTAGTCTATCGCGGTGTCGAACTTACATTTGCCGAGAGCGAGGAACTAGCTGCGCGCGGGCCGGGCCAAAAGCTTTACGTAACCTATGACATCGCGCGACAATATCCGAGTTACGGTGCCGAGGCCGGCGCGACCAGTAGCGAGTTTGCCGACCGCGTCATTTATCATCTCAATCGAATCTAGAAACTATCAGCTAACTTATATTAGCTTAGCTTGGCCTTAGGTAAGAGATGACGCTAAACTTTATTATGCTTGCAGCGCATAATGGCCCAGATGTAAGATATTAGCGTGATAGACTTGATTAATGTACCAACAATAAAATGGAGTGCTTTCCTAGACTTGATAAACTGAGCCTAGACCCGTTGACTTATGTCTAACAATCCAGATCAAG
>JANWVZ010000299.1 GCA_025056555.1 Gemmatales bacterium
CGAATTACTTGAAAAGGATTATCTTCGCACCGCGACTCCAGAACGGGGCCGGTTCCGTTCGTTTTTGCTGACAGCCTGCCAGCACTGTCTCAGCAAACACTGGGCCAAGCTCAAGGCACAGAAGCGGGGCGGCGGCCGTCGCCCGCTTTCCTTGGATTTCGCCGCGACGGACAGTCGCATGGGAGATCTTGCCGCGACATCCCGCACTTCCGAACAGGAATATGAGCGTCAGTGGGCCTTGGCGCTGTTGGCGCGAGTGCTGGACCAACTCGAACAAAGCTACGTTCAGAGCGGCAAGGGTGCGCTCTTCACGGCCCTCAAGCCTTTCCTTCTTGGTGAGCAAGGCCAGGCCACCTACGGAGCGCTCACAGCACAGCTCGGTTTGACGGAAGCAGCGGTGAAAATGGCGGCCTCCCGCTTGCGCCGCCGCTATCGAGAACTCCTGCGAGAAGAGATTGCCCAGACCGTCGCCAGCCCCGAGGAGGTCGAGGACGAACTGCGCTACCTGTTTACGGCCCTGGGTAGCTGAGGATCACGCCGCGACGCGTGTTACCTTTGCGCCGTTTTCCGTCAGATAACCTCAGAGGCTCGCCAAACACAGACGCCGCGAGCGTGTAATCCTGCTCCTCGGGAGAATGGCCATGCCAGAAACAGCTACTTGTCCCAAATGCGCAACTCCGTTACCTGCTGATGCGCCTGCTGGTCTTTGTCCGAAATGTCTCCTGGAAGCAGGACTGGCAACCCGGTCGCAGACCGGCGTTGAGCTCGAGCGCCAATCGGCAACCGCGAACGCCTCCCGCGGGTCCCGCTGTGTGCCACCTCTTCCAGAACAGTTGGCCAACGCCTTTCCACAACTGGAAATCCTGGAACTCATCGGCAGCGGCGGCATGGGGGCGGTGTACAAGGCCCGTCAGCCGCACCTGGAACGGCTGGTGGCCCTGAAAATCCTGCCGCCTGAACTGGGCCAGGATCCCGCTTTCGAGGAGCGTTTCATCCGTGAAGCGCGCGTGCTGGCCAAGCTCAGCCATCCCCACATTATCGCAGTCTACGACTTCGGGCACGTGCGGTGGTCGGCATCGGTTACTCCCGGGCCAACGTTCCTTGAGACGGGGATACCGGAGCCCGAGTGCCGGCTGTACTATCTCCTCATGGAATACGTGGACGGCACCAATTTGCGGAACTTGATCCGCACGGGCCACCTCCAACCGAAGGAAGCGTTGGCCATCGTGCCGCAGATTTGCGACGCCTTGCAGTATGCCCACGAACAGGGGGTCGTTCATCGCGACATCAAGCCGGAAAACATCCTGCTCGACCGGCAGGGGCGCGTCAAGATTGCCGACTTCGGGTTGGCGAAGATTACGGGTAAAGCACCGGCCGGCGAAGCGGCTGCCGTCGGCAAAGGCTGGACATTGACCGCCACCGGCCAGGTCATGGGCACGCTGCACTACATGGCCCCGGAACAACTGCGCGGTTCCCACAATGTCGATCACCGAGCCGACATTTATTCCCTCGGAGTTGTCTTCTACGAACTGCTGACCGGCGAATTGCCCATCGGCAAATTCGAGCCGCCCTCGCGGAAGGTACAACTCGACGTGCGGCTCGACGACGTAGTTCTTCGTGCTTTGGAAAATGAGCCGGAGCGGCGTTACCAGCGAGCCAGCGACCTGCAAACGGACATTCACTCGATAACCGCTGCCGGCATCGCCCCGGTCGAAAAGCACACTCCCTATGCACTTCCCCCATTCAATCGTCCCTATGGGTTGGGCCGCTTTGTTGTCCTCCTGGCAATTTCCTGCTTTGGCCTTTGGGGCTTCTGTCACGGTCTCGAACTGAAGGTGAGTTCAGCCATCTATATCGGGGTATTAGCCAGCGTGGTGATTCTAGCCCTGTTGGGGTGGCTTCTCTGGGTGATGCCGTATGACAATGGTTCGCCGAGAACAAGGATACTCCGCAAGACGTTGCACTTTGTAGCTGGATTTATGATGCCTTCCGCTGCGCTTCTAGTACACGGCGGTCCTGGAACCGAGGCGATCTACTGGCTTACGGGTGGTTCCCCTCAGGATAATGACAAGCAAGCGAGCTTTTTATTCGGAATTGTTGCCTTCACACTCACGACGATGTTTCTTTGGTCCAATTGGCGTCCCTTCCAGTGGCTGGCAAGCTGGTCCAGTCGCCTGGCTACACGTTCTCTTAGACCGATCTCGGAACATCAGAGCCCCTCTAGCGATGAAGGCAACCGATAACCTCCACGCCACTATAGCTATGATCAATCTTTCGAAGAGAGAGTTCCGCGTTTTGGCCAAACACTCGATTTTCCGCTATGCTCAACCCACCTAATAGCCTGTCCTGCCTGCTAAACTCTAAGAAGGCGAACCGTAGTCCGTTTAGCCTGATGGCCGTATAACGGGAGACTATTTCAATCGCTATTCTCGTTT
>JANWVZ010000029.1 GCA_025056555.1 Gemmatales bacterium
GTCCCTCGCGCAGTGAAGCTCATAGGCCACTCCCCAGTTCCACAAAATGGTTGCCATTTCTTGCCCCGTGCAGAACGTTCGATGAGGAATCGTTAGTCCTGGTAGATGGAGAATCATCGAATAATAATAGTCATGAACGGGTTATCGCCGATACGGGGCGCGGCCAGGGGCTAATACAAGCCCGACCCCGTCGCGAACCAAGAGCGAGGCAGGTCATGCTTAGTGAACCCGGTTGGCTCTTGCTGGCACTACCGTTTTTCCTGGCGTGGTGGTATTGGCCGCAATCCTCTCGTTGGTCGCAAGCCTTACGCGCAACCACCCTGGTCTTGCTGCTGTTAGCCTTAGCAGGACTGGCTATTCCGCGACGAAGCCAGGAAGGCGTGTTGATTGTCGTGGCCGATCGCAGCGCCTCGATGCCTCCAGAGAGCGACGCGCGGCATAAGGAAGTGGTGGACTTGTTACACCGCAGTCGGCGGGGACAGGAACGTTTAGGCGTAGTGGCGTTTGGCAAACAGGCGGTGGTGGAGTTGAGTCCCACCGAAGCCCCCTTTCCCGGATTTGTGCATGAAGTGGATGCCGATGGTTCAGCGCTAGCCGCAGCCCTCGACAAAGCACTGGAACTTATCCCTCAAGATCGACCCGGGCGGATCCTGGTACTTTCGGACGGTCGCTGGACAGGGGTTGATCCCGAAACGCTCGTGAGCCGCTTGGTAGCGCGCAAAGTTGCGGTAGACTATCGTCTCCATGCACGTGGCAGCGCGGGCGACTTGGCCATCGCAGCTGTCGAGGCGCCCTCGCGCGTCCTGCCGAACTCCGGCTTCCTGGTTAGTGCGTGGCTCGACGTTCCCGCACCGCAAACGGTGCGTGCTGAGTTGCTGCTAGGCGATACCGTTCTGGCCAGCCTTGATAAGGACTTCCCTGCAGGTCGGCATCGGGTGGCGTTTCACGCGCGCGGGTTACAGCCGGGCACCCTCGAATACCGCTTGCGAGTCACTGGGGAAGCAAGCGACCCGGTGCCCGAAAACAACTCCGCGCGGATTCTGGTCCAGGTTACAGGGGGAAAACCAATATTGCACGTCAGCCCTACGCCGGGCGGCGGGCTGGGACGGTTACTGCAGCAAGGCGGTTTTCAGGTGGTGAGTCGTGAGCCGAAAGATTGTCGCTGGAATCTGGAAACGCTGAGCAACTTTTCTGCCGTGCTCCTGGAAAACGTTGCGGCGGACAGCATTGGCGTAACTGGCTTGAATGTGCTGTCGCATTGGATCCGCGACGCGGGTGGCGGGCTTATGATGACTGGCGGACGCAATAGTTATGCGATGGGTGGCTATTACGGCTCACCGCTGGAGGAGGTCTTGCCCCTCTCGTTGGAGATGCGCGAGGAACATCGCAAGTTCAGTGTGGCCATTGTCGTTGTACTGGACCGCAGTGGCAGCATGGCCGTTCCTGTAGCCGGGGGTAAGGTGAAAATGGACTTGGCCAACCTCGGCACCGCACAAGTGCTTGACCTGCTGCATCCTCATGACGAGATCGGCGTCATTGCCGTGGATAGCGCTCCCCACATCATCACACCCTTGGTGCATCCGACGAAGAAAGCAGAGTTGCGCAACAGAATCCTGGGCATTCAGAGCATGGGCGGCGGTATTTTCGTGTACACGGGATTGCTTGAAGCCGCCCGCATGATCCAACATGCGAAAGCGGCGACGCGCCACATTATACTTTTTGCCGATGCCGCCGATGCGGAGGAGCCCGGCGAGTATGTCAAACTGTTAGCAGCCTTACGCAGCGCGGGGGTGACCGTGAGTGTGATAGGGTTAGGAACACCTAAGGATGTAGATGCAGAGTTCCTACGCGATGTCGCCCGCCGGGGTGGCGGTAACATTTACTTTACCGACAAAGCCGAACAGCTGCCTATCCTGTTCGCTCAGGAAACTTTCAAGATTGCCCGCAGCACGTTTATCGAGGAAGTCACGCCCGTGGCTGCGGAACCCGGCTTGCTCATGGTGACGCCCAGAACCTTTAACCTGACCGAACCAGTCGGCGGCTATAACCTTTGCTATCTCAAGCCCGAAGCGGTACGCGCCGTGGTTACGCAAGACGAATTCCGCGCTCCCTTGGTGGCCGTGTGGCATCGCGGGTTAGGGCGCGTCGTGTGTTACACGGCGGAGGTGGACGGCAAATATACCGGGCCGATCGCCCGCTGGGCCGAGTATGGCGATTTCCTGATTTCCCTGGCCCGTTGGGCCGCAGCCGCCGACAAGACCTTACCCCACGATATGGCCGTCACTCAGGATTTGGTCCGGGGCGGCGCACGCATTCGCCTGCATCTCGACGTGGAGCAGGCCCAGCCTCCCTTCACCCAGCCTCCAAGCGTCCTCGTTCTCCGCCAGCATCCTGATGGTCGCATCGAACGCGAGCAGCACAAGCTCGTCTGGGTCCAGGCCGACTTGCTGGAGTTACAATTGCCCCTCAGCAGCACAGACACCGTATTGGCGACCCTGCATCTGCCTGGCCATGGGCCGGTACCGCTGCCCCCCGTGTGTCTGCCCTATTCGCCCGAACACGAGCCGAGCGATCCTCAAAGCGGTGCCAGCGCGTTGGCCCGATTAGCCTTGGCCACAGACGGCGTCGAGCGGGCCGATGTGACCACCGTCTGGCAAGACCTACCCTCCATCCGCAGCTACCGTCCTCTATGCCCCTGGCTAGTCGCGCTGGCTTGGGTTACGCTCCTGTTAGAAGTTCTGGAGCGGCGTACCGGTTGGCTCACTGCACTAACCGCCCGAATTCGTCTGGAAGGAGTGAAAGAGGTAGTGACACATATGACCAAATCATTAGCCCAAGCCCTCCGCAACTTACCCTCCGCGTTCAGAAGTGCGCCGCGGCCCATCGAGCAAGAAACCCGCCCCGTGGAAAGTTCGCCCGCCCGGGATTCGCAGACGGCACCTCGCACATCTGAACCCAGCTCCGCATCCGGCCAGGCGAAAGCTGCGGCGCCTGCGACAAGCCCGTCCCCTTCCGAATCGGTAGCCGATGCACCCTTACTAGCGGCTTTGCGGCAAGCTCGCCGCCGCTCCCAGCGCCAACTCCCGCCAACACCACGGGACACTTGATGCATTCCGCGGCCACCCCGCAAACCCCTCGCCCACGGCTCCCAGCAAAAGCCCGATCATCAAGCCGCGAGCGCTAAGCCTGTGGCGACTGCTGATCAGCGGAAATACAACGTGCAGGATTCCTCCGAGGGAAAAGCGCCGGCAAATGGGGGCTCCTTTTGCCTCCTAATCTGCGATAATCTGAGTTATCTGCCGCTTGGTTATAAGTAGTACCCTGTTAAAGGTAAAACGAACTGACTCTCATCTGCCACCAACATGCCGAAGAGCCAAGGAAACCGCAAATTGCGCTGATGAACGCAGAGGAGGCGACGACCAGACATCGGCTACCAGGAGAGCAAGAACTCAATCCACGGAACTGAGTTTGGCGGAACCTGCATTCAGAAACCATGCGCAATCATAGCGGTTCGGAAATCGGGGAATTGCACCACCATGTTTTGCGCAACTGACGCACCTGCCACCGCGGCTTGAGTACATGATGTTACCGAACCCCAATCAGGCCAGGCTCGCTCGCGTAGGGAGTATTTCGTTTGCCCGCGCGTTAGAATGTTCTTAAGCGAATACCTAAGTTTGTCTTGTCGCATCTGGATGGTGCCACGATAGGGGAGATAATACTTTGACCTCGCGGCCAGCCCGATCCCTCTTTGGTGAGAACGATAGTTTACGCAAAACGAAAACATTTCAGGCAGAGCAGCAGCGTTGTAACCTGCTCGATGGGGCCACTTGGCTGCAATACTCCATCAGCGTTTGGGATGACGTCCGAAAGACTGTTGAAGAACAACGGCTAGGCCACCCTGCGATGTTTCCCGTGGCGTTAGCAGACCGGCTGATTCAGATTTTTTTACCCCCCGAAGGCCGGCGAATCCTTGATCCGTTCGTTGGCTCAGGAAGCACGGTCCTGGCTGCGGTACAGCGTGGTAAGGAAGGTGTGGGCATAGACATTTCAGCCGAATACATCCGCCTGGCTAAGAAACGTTTGCAGCAAGGACAACTGTTAGCCCAAGCGGAGAGTTTATGGACGTTGTCGGTAGGCGATTGTCGAGAGGTGCTGCCCAAGTTCGCCGAATGCAGCTTTGATTTGTGCATCACATCGCCGCCCTACTGGAACATCCTGAACCAGCGACGTACTGCCGACGGTAGGGCGATTCGCCATTACGGCAACCGACCGGGGGATCTGGCAACGATTGCCGACTACGGAGAGTTTTTGAAGGCCCTAGGAGGCGTGTTCGCTGAGGTGCTGCGGGTCCTGAAACCGGGATGTTATTGTTGCGTCGTGGTCATGGATTTGCGGAAGCAAAATCGTTTTTACCCGTTCCATAGTGATTTGGCTTCGGAATTAGTTTGCCGCGGATTCGAATGGGACGACCTGATCATTTGGAACCGTGCGAGCGAGTACAACAATCTGCGGCCACTCGGTTACCCCTACCGGTTCCGTGTGAACAAGATTCATGAGTACATCCTGATCATGCGTAAGCCTAAGAGTCCTCGCTAACATGGGCCATGCTTGACTATCTGGACGAACAGACGGCTTATTTGCTGGGCATGCTTTTTGGACGTGGGAAACTGGTAGAGCAAGGAAACGTCCGATGGGTCATAGTTACTGTGAAGATCAGGCGCTCATCCCCAAACTCGCCTCCTGTCAATGAGCCTGGGCTTCCGTGTGAGTTGCGTCAACAACTGCAAGAACTCAACAACTTGAGCATGAGCTTGGAGAATGAGCGGTCTATCAATCGTTCACGGGAACAGCTGGTGGAATTACTTGAGGGCAATGTTGACGTTATCTCGTCGCCAGATGGACGAAAAGTAGAGTTGCGGTCGGGTATTTTCGAAAGAATCTGATTTGGCGCAATCTGAAGCTGCTATGTGGCGAGGGAACTGATCATGGTGATTTTATTTTGGCCAAGCACGTTCTCGAGGCTGAAGAGCCTCTGCTAAAGAACTTCTTGCGTGGGTTTGCTGATGTAGCAGTAACACCGAGTTATGCGGATAGAGACCAAGCGAAACGTATTCGTATCGCTTTCCCTGTAGTCCACAGGAATCGAAGATTCGCCGATGACTTGCTTCGGATATTCCGACGGTTGGGAGTAGAAGCCAGGCTACTAGAAGGAGCTCCTGAAAAGCGCGGACCTAAGGGAGAAAAAGAGCACCGCATCAGAGTTTATGCAGAAGATTACGAAGCCATTGGCTTTCATTTTGAGCACAAGCAAAAAATTTTGAAGGTGTTAGCGCAGTGGAATCTTTGGAAACAAGGGAAGGGGAGACGTTGACATGCGGGAGGAGGATTTATACCCGCAAGTAGGGCAATGGCTGTTGGCATTTCTCGAAGAATACTATCCCAAGTTCAATAGGCTCGTGCTCCCAGGCACGCACCAACGGCCCTTGAAACATGTGTTGCAGAGACAGGGGCTGGCACATTTATTTCCTGAATCAGCTACTTGGGATGTTCGTGTTGACATCGTAGGCTTGGTGCAAAAAGACTCCCAGAAAGCGCATTTATTCTTTGTCGAACTCAAGCTCAACAACTTGCGCCTAATTGATGTCGGGCAGTTACTGGTCTATTCCCGTGTTTGTAAACCCACCTTGTCTCTTCTCCTGAGCCCCAGGGGATTGACCGAAGATTTGCATGATCTCCTCGTTGCTTTTCGCCGCCTAGATATCTTGGGATACCAAGGGCCACCCGGATCGTCTAATTGCTTACACCTCGGAAAATGGAACCTGGAGCGATGCGAGCCTGAAATGCAGTCGCTGGTGCCTCCGTTGACGCACTACAAGGCGATGTAAACAAGAAGGCTATTTAGAAATGACGGGGTCCTTCGCGATTTCCCTCCCAAAAATAGTAGCGACTTTTAGTTCTTGCCGGCCATCACGTATGGAAAAAAGGTTTCCGGAGCAACCATGGGGAACAAATGCGGCATGAAGGCATCCGGTGCCACTTCGCGAACGCTGGCATCACGGCTTGGATACTTACTGATATACACAATTGGACTAATGCAGTTGCACGACAAACGGGCGGTGTCCTCGTACGATTTATACGCTTAGGGGTTGGAGTAGGATTTTTCTTGGCGAGCACAGGATGGGGATTATGGCTGCGGCGGCGAAACCCGACCTGAGTAAATTTCGTAACCTCGGCATTATCGCCCACATTGACGCCGGCAAGACCACAACGACGGAACACTTGCTCTATTATTCGGGAGCGATCCACCGCCTGGGCAGTGTGGATGAGGGCACCACTGATACCGATTGGATGGAGTTGGAGAAGGAAAAAGGTATCACCATCCAAAGCGCTTGTGTGCCGTTCCGTTGGCGTGATTGTATTCTGAACCTGATTGACACGCCGGGCCACGTGGATTTCACCGCTGAGGTCGAGCGTTCCCTGCGTGTCTTGGACGGTTGCGTTGTCGTTTTCGATGCTCAGAAAGGTGTGGAAGCACAGTCGGAAACCGTGTGGCGTCAGGCTAATAAGTACAACGTGCCGCGGCTGGTGTTTGTCAACAAAATGGACATCGTCGGGGCGGATTTCGAGAACGTACTTCGGGAAATCCGCGAGCGTCTGGAAGGTCGGCCCGTTCCTGTGACCATTCCCATCGGCAGCGGCTCGGTCAAGGAGAGTGCGACGCCGTTTCGTGGCGTCATTGACCTGCTGACCATGGAGGCGCTGTATTTCCGCCACAGTAATCCCGAACGTGCGGATGGGAAGATCGTGGTTCGGGAGGCCATCCCTGAAGCGTTGCGGCCTACGGCGGAACGATGGCGTGAGCGGCTGATTGATGTGCTCACGGAAGCCGATGATCAGGATTGGATTACTACTGCGTACCTCGAAGGCCGACCTCTCGACGTCGAAGCCATGAAACAACTGATTCGCCGACGCACCCTGCGCAACGAAATCCAGCCCGTGTTTTGCGGCTCGGGACGCGAGCATATCGGAATCCAGCCCTTGTTAGATGGAATTTGTTGGTATCTTCCCAGCCCGTTAGATCGCCCGCCAGTCCAGGGCGTGCATCCGAAAAAGCGCGATCAGGTCGAGGTGCGGAAACCCGATCCCGACGAGCCATTCGCGGCCCTCGTCTTCAAGATTCAGGCCGATCCCCACGGCGAACTGTTTTACCTGCGAATTTATTCGGGCACGGTCAAAGCGAATAGCCGTGTGCTCAATCCTGGCAAGGAAGCACGGGAGTTCTTGACCAAGCTGTACCACGTCCACGCCGACCCGGCGAACAAGGATCCGCTAGACGTGGCGTACGCTGGCGACATCGTCGCGGCGACGGGGCCGAAAGTTTCGATCACCGGCGACACCTTGTGCGATCCGCAGTACCCGATTCTGTTGGAGTCAATCCAGTTTGCGGAGACGGTGGTGAGTATGGCCATTGAGCCAGAATCGTCGGCGGATAAGGAACGACTCGAACAGATACTCACCTTGCTCGCCCGCGAAGACCCGACCTTCCGTTGGAGCGTGGACAAGGATACGGGGCAGACCTTGATGAACGGCATGGGCGTGTTGCACCTGGAAATTAAGCTGCACCGCATTCGGGAAGATTTCCGTCTCAAGGTTCGCGTAGGCAAACCACGAGTCAGTTATCGGGAAACGCTGGCCAAGCCCGTGCGTGTGTGGGGAGAGTGTGTCCGCCAAGTGGCCGGGCACGGTTTGTTCGCGCGGCTGGAGGCACAGTTCGAGCCATATCGCGGCACCGAGCCAATTACTGTTGGGAATCAGGTGCCGAGCGAGCTCCTGCCAGCCCCCTGGGTTGCTGCTATCGAACAAGCCATCCGCGGCGCCTTGCAATCAGGCGAGACCGGTTATCCGGTCATAGACGTCAAGGTGACCTTACTTGCGGCGCAAACCCACCCCACGGATTCGAATGAAGTGGCGTTCCAGGTGGCCGCTGCCGACGCCGTGGCGAAAGCCCTGAAGAACAACGTCGTCTTGTTGGAACCGGTCATGCGCCTGGAAGTGGCCGTGCCGGAACAATATCTCGGTCCGGTTACCGCCGATCTCAATGCCCGGCGGGCCGAGATTCAGGAAATTCAGGTGCGGGGCAACTTGCGAGTAATTGAGGCATTAGTGCCTTTAGCGCGGATGTTCGATTATGCCGATGCGGTGCGCAGCTTGACCCAAGGACGCGCCTCTTACACGATGGAGCCGTATCGCTATGCTCCCGCGCCGCCCGAAGTGCTGCGCCAACTTCTCGGCCTGGATATCGAATCCCACGGAGGTAGCTTCTGAATGCCCGAAATCCAGCCCTTTCGCGCTTGGCGTTATGACTTGGGACATGTCGGCACCCTCAGCGAAGTAACCGCTCCGCCCTACGACGTGATTGACGAAGCACTCCAGCAGCGACTCTATGAGCGCCATTCTTACAACGTCGTGCGGCTCATCCTGAACCGCATCGAACCAACTGACGACGACCAGAATAATCGCTACACCCGGGCCGCGGCGTGTTGGCGCGATTGGCAGCGCGAGGGAATCCTGCGGCAGGACTCGGAGCCCGCTCTTTACGTCTATCACCAGGAGTTTTCCTGGAAAGGTCAAACTTACGTACGCCGAGCGATCCTGGCCGTGGTGCGTTTAGAGCCGTTTGGCCAGGGTAAGGTTTACCCTCATGAAGAAACGTTACCCGGCCCCAAGGAAGATCGCTTGCGCTTGTTGCGGGCCACGGCAGCGAATTTTTGTCCGCTTTTTGGTTTATATCCCGACGAGGATGGCACAGCCCAACGCCTACTAGACGAATCGGTGGAACGTTGGCCCCCTTTGCAGGCTCAAGATGACCAAGGAGTCGTTCATCGGCTCTGGCGCGTTATCGAACCCCATTTGATCAATGAATTGCAACGTTGGCTCTATCCGCGGCCGCTCTATATCGCCGATGGTCACCACCGTTACGAAACAGCCCTACGCTATCGCGAGGAATTACGCCAGGCTGGGCTTGTGAATAGTGACTCGGCCCCGGCCAATTATGTGCTGATGGGTTTAGTGGGGATGAGCGACCCGGGCTTGCTCATCTTGCCGACGCACCGCTTGTTCCGCGGCGCCCAATCGCTGTCAGCAGAAATGCTCACAGCAGCACTTGGCGAACACTTCGAGGTGGAGCTCTACGGCCAGGGAGAATCCGCTGGATTGGAATTGGGCGAACTGATTGAGGCGGACACCGACCAGAGTGTTCTGGGTTTTGGTCTGGCCGATGGTAGTTGGATACTGGCGCGGTTACGCCGAACCCAACGCCTGGCAGAACTGTTACCTCAGCGAAGTGAGGCTTGGCGGAGCCTGGCGGTCAGTGTGTTGCACGAACTGGTGTTACGGGACTGTTTGCGCAATTATCAGCCCGATACCTGGCAAGTGACCTATGTCCATCAGGCCGCCCAGGCGGTGCAAGCCTTGGCTCGACATATGAGCGATTTCGTAGCCTTAGTACCGCCGGTCAGCATGGCCCATCTGGTCGCCATTACGCAACACCATGAACGGATGCCCCCCAAAAGCACCTATTTTTATCCCAAATTGCTGAGCGGTTTGGTGTTTTATTCTTTACGCGGAGGCGGCTAGTTACGAGTTCCTCGAATCGGGCAATTGTTCGGCGATACTGGCAAGAATCTGCTGTGCCCGTGCGTTAGTCCTGTAACACTGCTCCGCCTCAGGCTGGGGACAATCCACCGTCGAATCCAATTGGGGCCAATCTACCAGAAAAGTCTGACTGGCCACTCGCAGGATCGCTCCGGGCTGCAGCGCCGCCCGCTGCACTGGTTCTTCGTTGACGTAAGTCCCGTTGAGGCTGCCCAGGTCTTCGACGTACCATTGGCCGGACTCGAAGACGAAGCGGCAATGATGTCGGCTCACTTCCGCGGCAGCCAGACGAATATCCGCTTGAGAATGGCGTCCCAAGATTGCTTCCGGCTGGTAAATCTCAATGATGCGCGAACCGTTTACGGCCCGCAGGCGCAAAACGATGAATCCCTGATCGGGCAGGCCAGCACCGACGCGCTCCACGCTCTCGCGTTCGGAAGCGGCACCCACCCAATCAGCGGGCGACTCGATGACCTGTGCCATCTCCTTGGCTCCTCCTTATGCGTTGGTTGCTCCGCGCTCTTTCAGGGACGGGTAATATGCGCACTCCTGCTGCGCAGAAAAGAGCACTTGCCCGAAGAGAAAACGAACCGCAACTCGAACCATGCCGGTCTCCACCAGGCCCTTTTGGGCCACAACTTCAACAACATCTCTGTCAGGGCGTCAACTGAGCATCGCTTACTTCTTCGTGGGCTGGGTCGAGGCAGCCGGTTGCCGAAGCTGTGGCGGCAGTTGTTCTCGCAGCCAATCCAGCGGATATAACGGGCTCAGTTTCTTGATCTTCTGCAGTATAGCTTCTGCCTCAGTGGGTTCCTTGCACTGCAGAAGTTTTGCTCGGAGTTTGCGTATTTTCCAGCGGCGATGCCGACGCCGTTTCAGCTCATTCTTCCTTTCTATGTACGCCATATCGTTCTCCCTGGTTCACCGCGGACTGCCTTGTCCTGGCCAGCGCTGGCCCACTCGGTCTGAATTTGCCGTTTGACCAGAGTGTGCCGACGAAGCCCATATATAATACGCAAGCCGACTGTCAGGGAAAACGCCCGCGGCCGCATAACCTGGTTCTCTCGCCCAGGGCCCATTCTCCTGCTTTGACCGTGTTCAGGGATGCGGAAACCGACGACAGGGCCGACGAGGCTGTCCCTTGGCAAGGAACACGGGCATTTTGCCTCCCCCGGCTCCAGGGAGTGTATCGCGGCTTGACCAGCTGAGCGCGAGATTCCTAGCCAATCTCGGAGCAAGTGGTGGTCGCTCGACTTCGCGTGTCGAGAGGCGCAGCTAACCATGCGGCATTGGCTCCGTTTCGACTGGGACGTAGTAGGCGGCATTATTGCCGCAGTCATCGCCATTATCTTGCATCTGCTGCACATCGTGGAAGCGAGCATTTTGTTAACCATCGTTTTAGTGCTTTTGGCTTTCCTGTTGCTTCGTAGTTTGCGTAGCGAGCATCAGGTCGAAACCATGGACGCCACTCTGACGCGGGTCAGGGATGCCGTGCGGGAAATCCAGGCTGGACTGACGCCCCCGGAAGTGCTTCTCATCGGTCCCGATAGACTCAGGCGGGAATGTGCACGATTTGTCCGCGAGGCGCGAGGAGAGATGGTGTGGTTCAACATGTGCTGTCTGATGTTTCGCCGCGACGAGATCTTCGAGCTGTTGATCGGCTCTGCCTTACAAAACCCGCAGGTCACGGCCCTGCAATTCCTGCTTTCCACAGGAGAACGCGAAGGCTGGCGCACTTGGCTCGGGCCACGAATTCGGAGCCACCCGCAGGGGGGTAAACTTCGGGACATTCGCTGGTTGCCAGATAAACAGGCTATTTCCTTTATTCTCACGGAGGTCGGAGAGGCCGGCCAGACGGAAGTACTTATCAGCTTCTGGGGTGAGCCGTTTATGGCAATGGTTACCGAACATCAGGTGCCTCGTTATGTCCTGCGTGTTCGAGGGCATTCTGACCTTCTACCTCGTCTCACCGAGTTGGTTCGGCAGTATCGCCTCCGTGCTGAGCCCTCTCCAGCGGACTAAGGAACCTGATGCGTTAGCTCCAGCATATAACCGTACGCAGGGCGAACCAGCGCAACGTCAGGGTTTTCTTGCTCCGTTCCATCTGCGCCGAATCTGCATCCATGGCGATTATGGCCCTGCAATCCCAGCCAGACCCAGAAAGCCAACCAGAGCAACTTCTTGCCCTTCATGACACGATGAACAAAAGCAGCCTCAAAAGTAGAAACCCAGCTAACTCGCTTTGGGGCACCCTGGAACGCGCAAGGATTCCTGCCCAAGCAAAGCTCGTCAGGAGCCAAGCCGTAAAAAGACGGCTAAACTGCCGATTTCGCCAATTTACTTCCACAGCTTTTCCTGCGCACGGGATTAACCCCAGGCCAACCGTTTTTGTTGGGCAGGTATGCAGGGTGGTCGTTTGTTCGTTTGGTTGGTGGCGTCAATGGCTCGTGCAGCGGACCTCACGAGGATCAGGTATGCAGACGGGTCGTTTAATCGTTTGGTTGATGGGTGGCGCCGGGTCCAACGGAGGGCTTAGCGCTTTCTAGGCGGGGATTTCGCGGTTGGGGCAGGCGATTTGATGCCGTAAAGCTGGGCGTATTTATGGCGCAGGTAGCTGAGGAACGGTTCAGGGGATAGCGCCTTGCCCGTGACTTTCCGACAGAGCTCAGCGGCACGGTACCGCTGACCGTGGCGATGTATGTTTTCGCGGAGCCAGTCGCGCAATTCGAGGAATTTGCCGCGGCGCATTTGTTCGTCGAGTTGGGGCAGATCTTGGCGCGCTTTCTCCATGAATTGGGCGGCGTAGAGGTTGCCTAAGGTATAAGTGGGAAAGTAACCGAGCAGGCCGGCGCTCCAGTGAATGTCCTGCAGACAACCCTGAGCATCGTCGGGGGGATTGAGATTGAGGTATTGGCGGTAGCGCTCATTCCAGACGCCCGGTAAATCCGCGGGGACCAGATCGCCTGTAACTAACGCTTGCTCCAACTCAAAGCGGATGAGGATGTGCAGGTTGTAAGTGGCCTCGTCTGCTTCGACACGAATCAAGGACGGACGTACCTCGTTGATAGCAAACACGAACTCGTCCAAAGTCACATCGCGGAGGCTTTCGAGGAAAGTTTGCTGAGCACGGGGAAAGAAGTGTTCCCAAAATGGACGGGACCGTCCCACCTGATTCTCCCAGAGTCGCGATTGCGACTCGTGAATGCCGAGGGAGCAGGCCAGACCCAGGGGTGTACCGAAATGTTCCGGCTCTAAGCCCTGCTCGTATAGTCCGTGCCCGACCTCATGGAGTACGCCGAAAAACGCGGGGGCGAAATGGCGTGGGTTGTAGCGTGTGGTGATGCGAATATCGCGAGGCCCGATGCTGGTGCAGAACGGATGGGCAGTGACATCGAGCCGACCCGCTTCAAAATCGAATCCGATGGCCACCGCGGCGCAGCGGACAAACACCTCCTGGAAGTGCACAGGATAGTCCCGCTCCAGAATATCGCGGCGGGGACTGCGGTTAGTACCCTGGACTTCCTGGATGATTTGCATCAATTCCTGGCGCAGGGTGGTAAACAGCTTGCGAAGATTGTCGGCGGTTTCACCGGGCTCGTATTCGTCGAGCAGGGCATCGTAGGGCGTGGATTCGTAGCCGACGGCCTCAGCTTCCTGACGTTTGAGCTGGACAATCCGTTCCAGATGCGGACGGAAACCGGCAAAGTCGTTCATACGTCGCGCCTGTTCCCACGCCTGTTGGCCGAGCGTGCTGGCGCGGGCCAGTTCTTCGACCAGACTGCGGGGCAGCTTCTTGGCCCGTTCATAAGCACGGCGGATTTCGCGCAGGACGGCGGCTTCCACAGTGTGAGCTTGCTGGGCCGCTGGCAGTTCCGACGCTTCGGCCAGTAACTCGCCCGTGACGGGATCGGTGAGCATTTCGTGCGCCAATCGGGCTAAGTACGCCAGTTGTTCGGCGCGGTAACTGGCACCGCTGCGCGGCATGCAGGTTCGTTCGTCCCAGGCGAGGAGCGCAGCGCTGCTGGTCAGGAGGGCACGTTCTTTCTCGCGGCGAAGCAATTCGGCATAGGCTTGCTGAGGAGTGCGCGACATAGGTCACATCCGTATTGTGCCGGTCTTCGCAGGAAAATTCCTTACGAGCCGTCGCAGTCGTTTTCGACAACCTGGACAAGTTACCATTGGCTCCGACATAATGACCTGCCTCTCAGGCAAGGCGGTCGCCTATTAATCAGTCTTAGCATACATAAGTGCCAGAATGAATACAAACAGGGCACACTTCGCGCAAACACCAGCAAACACGAGTCCACAGCTATCGCTTTGCGGAAGGCTACCGCCCCCACCTCAAGACCGTACTCTCTTAAGGTGAGGGGCAACCAGCCTTGCCCCTTTCCCGCACAGATTCGACCCCGGTTACGATGAGTGGCGCCGTTGTCGCCGGTACCTGTACCTCGAACTGGTGTTTCGAGCTGAGACAGATTACCTTTGATCGGGAGAAATGCCGACGGATTCCGCTCAATGCGGCCGACGTTGCCAACACAGCAATTGTTCCTTGCCGGGGATCGGGCGGTTATCCCGTTGCTGGCTATCGAGATAAATCATCCAGCTGCCCTGAGGCGCAGCACTGTATAAATGCAGAGACATCACCTTCTTGCCGGGGGTCAAGTCCACGCCCAACTTGTCGGCCGGGTAACGTTGCCAAATCGGCAACTGATAAAAACTCTGGTATCCGTCATTCACTGGGAAGGGGATGACTTCGACAGGCACCTCAGACATTCCTTGATACAATGCTTGGCGCACGCGAGGGATGTTCTCAACGATGCTGGAGTTATCCGGTGTGTACAGCAGGAAACAATTAGTCACGCCAAATGTGCGCACCATAAGGGGCACCAGGTTCCAGCTCTGACTGAGCACGGTTACTAAGACCTGCGGACGACAGTCGGGGTAATCCCTGCGCAGCTGTTGCCGCAGTTTATTCGACAGATAAGGCACCAGATACTCGCAATAAAAATCGAAATGTTCAAAGGGGAACAGTTGCCGCATGTACCATTGAGCGCAGATTTCGAAGCTGGCATCATCCTCGGCAGGATGAGCGGGGCGCACGTCCAGAGCGCTGAGATAACAGTTGAGCACGGCTCGCAGTTTATTGTTGCCCTGGGGGAGTTTCCGCACCATGTCGAGATACTTCTGTGGTACCTCGTTTTCCTGTTCGTCCGGAAGGAAAAACTGTCGTACGCCGAACCGCTCAGCCAGGCGCAGTTTTTCGTGCACGTGGCCGACCCGCAGGATGCCGCGTTCGCGACACCAGCAGGCCGACACCCACACATGCTCGTCGGGTTGGCCATTATTCTGCGCCAGGTACAATCCCCCCGCCAGGGCCAGCCAACCAGAAGCGAAACTGAGTTGGTCATTCAGGGAACTGAAATCCAGGGGAGCGTCCTCTGACACGAAGAAGGGATGCAGATGGAGGTTCCAGTCGCGGTAAGCTGATTCGCCAAAGGCAATCGCTAATTCCGTGCGCACTTCCTCCGCCAGGGCTTGCAGCTTTTCGGGAATTCGCCGATCAGGCTTTGCCTTGTTGGTCCATTGCAGCGGCAGGACGAAAGCGGGCTGCAACAGGGGATACTCATCGGGCTGGGAGACTGCCATGATAATCCAGCAGGAGCCGCGATCCTGTGGTAATTGGGGTGGGAAGAGCCTGATGCCGGTTTCTTCCTCCACGCGACGATGGGCTTCCTCGCTCAGCCACAAGGGCACCAGCTTGCCCAACTGGTGGTAAAGTTCCAGCCATTCCAAGGCGGTAACCTCGACTGGCCTCTTGCGCAGCAGGGCCAACAAACTCCGAAAAGGTTCAGCCATTGCCAAACTCCTTTCAGGACCTTGTCGTGGAAACCATAGTCGCCGTTTCTTCCTTCAGGCTGACTCTACCAGGAGATTATACCAGTTCTGACTGGCCGAGGCGTCCCCCCAAAGGGCTTGCGCTGGCCCCCACGGAGCCGACCAGAGTTGCTATGATAAGTTAATCCCCGCTGGGACGTGATTACTGTGCCCGGCGACCAGCCTTCTTCCTGCCATAAACTTCCCGCCCTACGTAAACCGACCATTCAGGGAAAAGACTACCATGCGCAGGCGAGCGTGGTTGTGGACGATAGGACTGCTAGTCGGCTTGGGAGTATTGGCTCTCTGGTTAGGAGGTGTGTGCGGCTGGTGGGATGCCGCGGCACGCAGCGGTGAAACAAGCGAGGGAGTCAAGCAATCCGCAGACTGGACCGATCCGCCCTTGGCAGTAGTTCAGAAGCGGCTCTGGCCTCGCATCCTGCGTATTCAGGGTAACCTGGTAGAAGCTGAGGAAGCCCTCGTCGGTACCGAAGTTGCCGGACGCGTTGCGCGGGTGTTGGTGGACATCGGCAGCCCCGTTGAGCAGAACCAGGTACTGGTCGAACTGGATGCCGAAGATTACCGTTTGCAGGAACGATTAGCGGAGGCCCAGGTTCAGGCCATCCGTGCGCGCCTCGGCTTGCACGCGCACCAGCCGGAGAGTTCCCTGAAACCGGAAAACGCTCCACCTGTTGTTCAGGAAAGGGCGCTGGTGGACGAGGCGCGGCTTGCCCTGGAACGCGCTACAGTGCTGCATCGGCTCAACCGTAATGCGATTTCTCCGGAAGAACTGGATCGGCTCCAGGCCGCTCTCAAGGTGGCTGAGGCACGCTATCTGTCTGCCTTGAACCAAGTGCGTGAACAATTGGCGCTTTTGCAATTACGTAAGGTGGAACTGGAACAGGCCCGCAAACAACTCCGCGATACTTCCCTGCGCGCACCGTTTGCCGGTGTGGTGCAATCGCGGCCGCCAGCACCGGGAACCTATTTACGGGTGGGTGATGCCGTGGTGCGCCTGGTGCGTCTGGACACGCTGCGGTTTCGTGGCAAAGTTCCTGACCGCTATACGCTCCAATTACGCACGGGTCTGGAAGTGCGGGTGCTGGTGGAAGGCATGGTAGAACCGTTTCACACCCAGGTCAGCCGCATCGAGCCGTCCCTCGACCCCGCTACCCTCATGCGTATCATCGAGGCCGACATCCCTAATCCCGACGCCCGCTTACCGGCGAACACCTTCGCCGAAGCGGAACTGGTGCTCGATCCTCAGGCTCAAGCCCTGGTCGTGCCGCGGAGTGCCGTCTGGGAATTTGCCGGGGTCGAGCGCGTCTGGAAACTGGAAAGGGACTACCTCGTCGAACAGCGGATCCGCGTCGGTGAAACCCGCGGCGAGTGGGCAGAGATTGTCGAGGGCTTAGCCGAAGGCGACCGTGTTTTAGTCGAAGCGCGTCGCGGACACGCTGGCCAAAGAGTGCTCGTCGGTATGCCATGAAACCGATTTACCTGGACTACAACGCAACGACGCCAGTGGCCCCGGCGGTGGTCGAGGCCATGCTGCCTTTTCTCCGCGAGGAGTTTGGCAATCCCTCCAGTGCTCACCGTTACGGTCAGACGGCCCACCATGCGGTAGAACAGGCGCGCCGCCAGGTTGCTGACTTGCTCGGGGCCCAGCCTCAGGAAATCGTATTCACCAGCGGGGGCAGCGAAGCCAGCAACCTGGCGATCAAAGGTATCGTTTTCCCGCTCCTCTTCGGTGCCACGCAGGTTTCCTGCGGCTTGGCGGGTAATCGTTTCCTTGCCGCCTGGCAGCGGTGGTGGCGGCGACTGCGCCCGCGAAAACTGCACATCATCACCAGCGCCATCGAACATCCGGCGACCCTGCGGCCGTGTGCTTTTTTGCAATCCCTGGGCGTGCGCGTCAGCGTGTTGCCGGTGGACCGTCTCGGCTTGGTGGATTTGGACGCTCTGCGACGCGCCTTACGCCAACCCACCGCGCTGGTTACTATCATGCACGCCAATAACGAGGTGGGTACCCTGCAGCCGATTCGAGAGATTGCTCGGCTGGCGCACGAGCATGGCGCTCTGGTGCATACCGACGCCGCACAATCCGTGGGCAAGATCGCCTGCACGGTCCGTGAGTTGGACGTGGACCTGTTGAGTGTCGCCGGACACAAGCTGTATGCCCCGAAAGGCATCGGCGTCTTATATGTCCGCGAAGGCCTCACTTTGGAACCGCAGATCCACGGCGCTGGGCATGAGCGGGGGCGTCGCGCCGGCACGGAAAATGTGACCTGCATCGTCGGCCTGGGGGCTGCCTGTGCGCTGGCCCAGCGCGACTTGCCCGCGCTGAGCGAAAAGCTGAGGCGGCTACGCGACCGACTGTGGCAACGGCTGCGCAACGCACTCGGCGATGCAGTGGTGCTGCACGGCCATCCCGATCAACGCTTACCCAACACGCTCAACGTCGGTTTCGTCGGGTGCGTCGGGGCCGAATTATTACAGGCAGTACCGCAACTGGCCGCCTCGACAGGATCCGCTTGCCATGAAGGCGAAATACGTATTTCTCCCGTGCTCCAGGCTATGGGGGTTTCGCAAGCCTCGGCACGCGGCGCAGTGCGGCTCAGTGTCGGACGCTTTACCTCGGAAGAAGAAATTGACCAGGCGGCCGAAGCTCTCGTCCAGGCCGCAAAAGCAGTGGCCCGCCCCGCTTCTGCAATCGCAGTGGTTCCGGCAGCGGAAAAGCCCTGATCTTGCGCGGACTCGCTGAATCTTTTTTCGTCTTTACCAGATATGGGCAGGGTTATGATCAAGGCTCCCCCTCGAATTTTCCTGCTGGGTTTGCGCGGCACAGGCAAGAGCACGATAGCACCGCTGTTAGCCGAACGCTTAGCCTGGAACTGGTGCGATATGGATGCGGAACTTGAACGTCGTGCGGGTCAATCTGTCCGCGAGATGTTCGCCCGCCTCGGTGAAAGTGGTTTTCGGCAACGCGAATCGGATTTGCTGCGAGAAATCTGCTCGCTGGAGCAGGTCGTGGTGGCTACGGGGGGCGGTATTGTTCTGAAGGAGGAAAATCGGCGTATGCTCCGTCAGACAGGCACATGCATCTGGTTGCGGGCCAGTCTGCCTGTGCTTGTAGCGCGCCTGCACAACGATCCCCGCTCGGCGACTCTCCGCCCTGCTTTGACAGACCTCCCGCTTGCGGAGGAAATGGCCCTGCTCCTGACCGAGCGCGCACCGCTTTATCAATCGTGTGCTCATCTGGTCGTGGACACGGATACGCTGGCCCCCACCGCCATTGCCGACCTGATTTGCCAACGCCTCATGCCGACCAGCGCCAGAATTTCATAATGTCACCTCGTAACGGGTTTGTGGGGATAGCGGGCTGCCACGGGCATGCTGGGCCGATGCCCTCTTAGCGGAACGTCCTGGAGGACAAGTCATGACCGCAACATTGCGCCTGCCTGCGTGGTTCCATAGCGGGGTGCTTGTATTGCTTTGGGGTTGGTGGGCAAGCGCAGGGGAAGTCCAAGCAGAGGGGCGATCGCTTCCTTCACTGGTCAATGCTCCGGTAGCCTTGCCCCTGCGACTAAGCCGACCTCTTTATGAACCAGTCCGGGCGGGGTGGTTGACGTTAGCGAGCGAACCACGGGTGCCGGTGGCACCCCCGCGGGCTGTTCCCCACGTGCGCGGGCTGTCCGTTCCGATAGCACCTCAATGGTCGCCGTTGGAACCAGCGCCCATGCGTCCCTCTCTCCCTGCCGGGCCAAAAGTTTATGCCGCGAAGACCGATACCTCTGTTCCTTTTGGCAGCCCTTGGCTGCGTCTCCAGCCGGTCGCAGCCAGTGGGACTAGTGAGGTTTGGCAGGCTGTTTACCTGCAATCAGTGCTCCGCACTTCCGCCCCCTTACGGGAGCAAGCGGTCATCGGAGAGGCAGGACCGAATCCCGATTTGATCGGCCCCGGCAGGCCCGCGAGGAATCTGGAAGTACCCGCGGAAAGCGTTGTTTGGCTGGTCCTGCGCGGTCGGCCTCCGATCCCGCCTCTGCCTGTGAGCTCTGCTGCGAAGTAAGGGAGTTCGCAACGGGACGCCTGTGTCCCACCGTGCCCTTCCTGGAAGCGCAGCGGTGGCTAATGCAGGTGGCCGACGACTTCCCCGCCGGCGCGCGTGCCCAGTGCGCGCCAGGTGGTCAGGTGAATCGTCTCACGGATAAAGCGGACGCTACCATCGCAAAACCCAAGGTTGACTCCCCCGAGGTGCTCGCTGCGAGCCGCAAACAGGCCCCAACCGCAGGTCAGCATATCGGGAATACTGCTGTTGGGAGGATGGTAATGGTAATAAGCGGTGTAATACTCACGGCCACTGATCCAGCCAGCGCCGCGCTGACCTTGCCAGCCACGGTTCAAAGGACTGTTCAGCGTGAGCGTGTAATAAGTGTTGGGGTCCTCCGGCACGACGTATCCCTGCATGCCGGGCGTAGCTGGCGGCATGTTCCGGTCTATGAATAAGCAGGTGATGTCCATCATCACTCGCCGACGCTGCGCATCGGTGGTCGGTGCTGGGGGACGCTGTTGACCTAATCCGACCAGCGATTCACCAAACAGGGCCGTATTACTCGTTCCGTCTATCACGTCGCTGAGGGTAAGTTGCGCATTGATCCACGTCATGCCATCGGTAGGCACTCGCGTGTCGTATTGCGTACCGACTCCGGAACCAAGATTAATGTGGTAGTTGTTGCTGGCATATAAATCAATTCGTCCCGTGGCACCACCGCTGGTCCCCGTGCGAACCTCGAACACATCCTGACCGCCATCGCTGGGACAGCGGAACAGTCGGAGAACGGTTCGCGCGGGCACGACATGCTCCGGGCGCAAATCTCCAGGACAGCAACCTACGGTGAGGGAAACGTCAAAATTCAGCAAGTTCCGCAGATTTTCCTGCTCGACGAATGGCAGTAAGCGGGCCTGGATGGAGAAATTGCCGGAAAGTTGGCCCTGAAGGTTATGGAAAGCGGGCAGTTGTCCGAAGTGAGTTTCAAAATTGTGGGTTGCCAGGACGAGCTGCCGCAGATTATTGCTGCAGCGCATGCGATTAGCTGCCTCCCGCACTCGCTGAATAGCCGGCAGCAGCAGCGCCATCAGCAAGCCCATGATTGCAATCACTACCAGCAGCTCGATTAGCGTAAAGCCCAGAGAGCGCTGCGAGGTTCCAGGGAAAAATCGGTTATTATGCTTGAGCATGCAGTTGTCCTCCTGGGAGTCTTGAAAGGGCAGACGTGACATGAGCCGTGGGGCACCTCCTGCTTCCGCTGGGGAATGGATTCAAAGAGGCTGCTACGTGCAGTCGTTTACCGCCATCGGGGATGAGCCAACCACTGAGACGTATTGCTCCCCACGAGCGCACACCATCAGCGCTTTCCGAAGATTGTCTGGAATTACGAATGCTGAGAGCGACGGCGTTGCAACTCGCTAAACGACTCGAGGGGGCGGTTTCGGAATAACGGGAAAGAAGTCCCACTTCGAAAGACCATCGGCCAACAATTCATGACCAGGAAACACTTCAGTAATCAGCCACTCGGGTCGCGGTGTTTCGGGCAGGGCAGGCGAAGAGTTTGTGCCGATGGTTTTCTCTCCTCGACACCGCTGCACCAGCACCGGATGCCACCATTCCTCCGTTTGCAAATCCACCCCAGAGGACTTCTCAACTGTGCAAGCCTGACACCGGTCGCAGGAACCACCACAAGAGGATACGGGCTCAGCAACATCAACGGCTGGCGCGGATTCAGAACATTCCCCGCACTCTGAGCAAGAGTCTTGGCCACGGGTTCGTAGAGCATTTTGCTGTTCCGCCCAACGCTGCCGCTCGTGTGGGCTGAAACAGCAACAGCCGGTCCAGCAATCAAGAGCGTTTCGGCAGCCGCAACCGCGGTACATACACGGAAATGGCACGCTACGATCCTTAGCCCACCAGCGCGCTAGCCAAGCCCCCGGCAAACCCACTATCCCCAGGATTTGCCCCAGCAATACTAAAATCGCACTGATGCATCGGAAGCGAATGCTGCGGCCGAGGCACATCGGTTTCTTCACATCGCTTCATCCGCAACTCGAATGCCAAACTCCGCAAGCGGCCCGTCTCATCTCCCCTGACGCCGCTAAGCCCATAGGGTCTCAGCAGCGCGGGTTTTCTGCGCAGGAGAGCTTCTGGTTGCCGCAAAGCGTGATTTGTCCTACGGACTGAGCCCAGTCGCGGCAATGAGTAATGATTGCGGTGCTTTTTCCAAACCAGCGTGACGCAAGCTGATGTTGCCGATCGGGCCAACCAGGCGGTCGCCGCAGCACACTCTCCCAAGATATGGCATCTATCGGGTCGAAGCGCGCCTTAAAAAAACAACACGGGCAGGATTGAGCCTGCCCGGTGAGACAATCGCCTCGATAATTGCAGATTTATGGATTCAGGAGGCTTGTGCCGGCTGAAGTCTGTTATCGGTCAGCCAGCGGCATTCGGGGCGCTATCTGCGCTTACCACTTGAATTCGACGCCGATGGATGGGCCGTGATAGATAATATCGCCGTTGTCCTTCAGGTTGCTGCGGGCGTTGAGAGGCAGGGGGCTGTTATCCAGGTTCTCCGGAGCCAGTGCCAGCCCCGCTACGTAAATCAGGTCGTAGCCACCTCGCACCGCGATATTGGGCGTAATCCAGTAGGTAACGTAGGCGCCGATTTCGATCAGCCCGGCCAAGCGATTACCGTCTTCATCCGTGATGGCATCGGTAATCGGAGCACCGCCTATCGGATTGTTGAAGAAGCGGCTGGTCTGCTTGGCCGAGTTGATGAACATACCCGCTTTTCCACGGATACCAACCAGCAGGTTATCCCAGAGCACCGGATAATTGCCATCGGCACCAACTTGCAGACCCAGCAGGTGATTCTTCGTATTGACCTGATACATGCCGAAGCCTGGGCCACCTATGGCCACGCCCGGCTGATCAAACGAGAAGAAGCCGAACTTGTCGCGGACATACACATAGCGGAAACCTACCAGGGTGGACAGATAAGGGCTATACCACTGTCGCAGGTTCAACTCGAAATTATGCAGACGGGAGTCGTAGGTGAAACCGTGGGCGAAAGCATCAGTGAAGGAGGAGTCATCCAAGCCGCCAATAATGCCGAATTGTCCCCAATAGGGTTGCAAAGTTTCCGCAGGGTCGGTGACACTGGCCGACTTGCTCCAATCCTGGAGGCCGAAGTAGAGCGCTTCGAGGCTGGTGTTACGATCCAGGAACATTCCGACGATCAGGCGCATCCCAATCTCATGGTCAAATTCGCCCTGATCGGTGTTGAGCACAAATACAGGCACATCATTGAAAGTAAGGTTTTCACGGCGCGAATCGGTGCGACGCAACCACAAAGCTTCCGCACTGCCATAGAGCCAGACGCAACCATCGTTGCCGCAATGATGCCAGTTGGCCGGCAGCCCCAGCAAATGCCCATGATTGTGCTGTATCACCGGCGTTGGCGCGGGTTGTGCCGCGGGGGGTTTGAGCGGATCGGCAGCCCATGCGCCACTCGCCGTCAACGCCAGTGCTGCGCCCGCCAGCGCCTTTTTCATCCGTGTCCAGACCATACCTCGGCCTCCTGCAATAGCGGTAATGGGGTTCCACTTCCCGGGAAATTCCTCAGACTTCGCCGCTTGGCGTACTCTTTCAGGTCTCGCCGTAGCTGGACATCGGCCAGGTAATTTCTCCTGAGCCAGTTTGTTCCCGCAGGAACCGGGCTTTTGATCATGACCACGGCGGCGCAATCCCTATAACTTACCAACTTTGTCCTGGGCAAGTACACTTTGGCTGCCGAATGCCTGGGCTGATGATTTCCCGGCGCCCATCACCACGGCTCAGCGTCAGACCTAGAATGAGCGCAGAGGCTGGCCGTCGCTTGGCCCCCCTTGGCGAGATACTGAGACAGCTGGCCTTGGATTCCTGTGAACTGGGAGGAAGAACACCCGTGAACCGCGCAATTTCCTCCAGCGAAACTGCTGGGCAACTGGCTTCCTCCTGTCGGCCCGACGACAACGAACTCACTACTCCTGGAACTCAGCCCCAGGGTTCCGCTATTGACCTGCAACGCATCGCTCAGGCAGTGGAGCAGATTCTACTGGCCGTCGGCGAAGACCCTAACCGTGAAGGGCTCCGCGATACTCCGATGCGCGTAGCACGGATGTATGCCGAACTGTTTCGCGGTCTGCGGGAAGACCCTCGCCGACATCTCGAAAAATGCTTCGTGGAAAAATATGACGAGATCGTCCTGGTCAAAGGCATCAGCTTTGAGAGTCTGTGCGAACACCATTTGCTGCCCTTCGTAGGTCAGGCCCACGTCGCCTATATTCCGAACGGTAAGATTGTCGGCCTGAGCAAACTCGCCCGCGTCGTGGAAGCCCTGGCGCATCGTCCCCAGGTCCAGGAACGCCTCACTGAACAACTTGCGGATTTACTCATGCAGGAACTGGAGCCGAAAGGCGTGGCGGTCATCCTGGAAGCCACTCACACCTGCATGACCATTCGCGGCGTCCGCAAACCGACCAGTGTGTGTACCACCAGCGCCATGCGCGGGGTGTTCAAGTCCAATCTTTCCACGCGGACTGAACTCATGTCGCTGATCTACGGCTCAAAGTGACACTATGTTAGAGACCTTCACGCTGCGTCTGGTCGTCGGCATGTTGCTCGCCCTGGTGCTATTGCCCATGGGTGAAGTCCCATCTCGCTTCTACCGCCTTCATCTGCTGATTGCCCTGGGACTGCTGACACTGACTGGCATGGTCGCCCGATCTCGCGAGGACAGCATCTTCTGGCTGGGATTAGGAGGCGCCGGGGCGAGTTGTTTTGTGGGGACATGGTTCTGGTTGGCAGAGGCCAATCCTCTCGGTTTTGTGCCCCTGGTGTTGGCGACACTTGCTTCCGCCCTGGCGCTGAGCGCGTGCGTTGTCCCCGGCCACTCGATGCTTTGGCTCGTTCTGGACAACGCTACTGCTGCTGCCCAACTGGGCCTGGTGCTGACGGCGATGCTCCTGGGGCATTATTACCTGATCACGCCCGGTATGTCGCCCCGGCCTCTGTTGCGCCTGACCAGTTGGCTGCTTGGCGCGATCGCGGCGCGTGGGGCTCTACTCTCGGCCGATGGGGCGACCATCGCCGCGAGCTTTTTCCTGATGCCCGCTCATCGGACGCTTTGGTGGATATTACGCTGGCTGGCGGGAATAGTCGCCGCCTCCGTTTTCGTTTTCCTGGCCTGGCGCTGCGCGCGCCTGCGATCTACCCAATCGGCCACCGGCATCCTCTACGCAGCCGTCGTGGCGTCTTTCCTCGGCGAACTGGCCCAGCTCCTGCTGGAAAATGCGAACTAGCCGCCACGGCTTTTTCCACTCATTGGCCAAGACGGTCGCTCCTGGGACTGTGTCACCACCATGCACATGGAAATTACCTGTCCGCATTGTCACACAGCATTTCCCACCAACGAGGTGGAGAACACGCGCTGGACCTGCCCAAGTTGCAATCACGAGGTGGGGGCACGCGCTGCGGCCGGCGGCAACCAATTGGCTCGCTGCCGAGTGTGTGGCAACGAGGAAATGTACGTGCAAAAAGATTTCCCCCATCGTTTAGGCTTGACCATCCTGGTGGGCGCATTGGCTTTATCCTGCGTTTTTTATTATTGGCATTGGATAGTCTGGACCTGGGCGGTGTTGCTGGGGTCGGTGCTGGTGGATGCGGTTCTTTATTGGCTGGTGGGAACAGTTACGGTGTGCTATCGTTGCCAGACGCGCTACCGTGGCTTCGCGCCCAATCCGCGGCATCATCCCTTTGAACTGGAAATCGGCGAAAAATACCGCCAGGAACGCCTGCGCCGCCAAGCTGCTCAACGCTCCACATCGTGAGGCAGCTTCTTTCCCTCAGCACTGAGGTTTTCCCTGGTCAGCCTCCTCAAGAGGAGGCATGGGCCGTAATCAATCCGCTCGGTCAGAGCTCTTCGTGCGGCAGAGATCGAATTTCGCAACCCGGCGGTTGTCGAGCGTACTTGACACATTCCCTCAGAATCGGCGCGACCAACCTGCGGGGGGTTGAACCGCTTGTCGTTGGGCCAACTCCTCGCGCTGGAGCCGTTCTCGTTCTGCCCGCACTTCTCTTTCCATAGCCCGCCCCCAGAGCACGTAATGCACCGCGCCCAGAATACCCAACCCCCCGATCACGGCAAAAAACCACAACGCCCACCCTTGCGTGCTCACGATCAGAAACACCACCAACCCCAAGGCCAGGGAACCGTTGAGGAAACTCAACAGCCAGCGATCCCGTCCGGAAAACTGCGGCGGTGGAGCGGAGTAACCATTGCCTGTCATGCTTACGTTCCCCTGGGAGCTCGCCTATCAGGGAGAGGAAGATTGCTCAAAATATTTTTTCCAGGTACTGGCCGAGCGGCCGAAATCCTTCCCCGTGAGCGTCTTGAGGGCGAGGTAAGCAGTAGCCGCGACCTCAGCGTCTTTGTCTTCAAGCAGCGGCACCAGCGCCGGGGCCAGGCTTTGCTCGTCGCGCAGGGCTACCGCCCAGGCCGCGGCGCGACGCAGTTCCGGGTTGACGTGCTTCAGGTAGGCTTGCAGACTTTCAGGGCTGAGGCGTGTCATGCGTCGCACCAAAGCGCGGCGAAACTCGGTTTGTTCGTTCGCCTGACCGCTGCGCGGAATGGCCTCAGCCAAGGCTAACGTATAAACTCCGCCGCTGGCCTGAGTGGCGTGTTGCAGCATGGCCCGCTTTTCCGCCTCCGAGCCAGTAATCAAACGTTCCGTAATCTCGGCCAGGGTAGTTACCTGGGTGGGATCGGGATCCCTGCCCGGTTTACTGGGGTCGTTGTCGGTCGGCTTTTCCGTGCCGGGCTTAGCTCCCGGCAACGGCTTATCGTCTCCGGTGCGCAGCACGGCTTCCCCGCGAAAATGGGCCGTCAAATCAGTCGCCAAGTTACTCCGCGTCAGGAACAGAATGCCGAAGGCGGTGCAGGGTACTGGTCCGCAGCGATCGCCATCATTCCAGGAGCCATTCGCTGCCTGCGTTCTCAGAAAATAGCCGGCTCCCCAGGCGTGCCAATCCGATTTGCCCAGCGTTTTCCAGTCATACACCATGGCGACGCGCTCAATAGCCCAAAGTGTGTACGGGATCGAGCCTGCGAAGCCATGCTGTTGAGTAATCTTATCCAATGGGTTCACCAGGATCGTGGCCAGGAACATGTTCCCCCGCACGATCACCAGGTCGCGCGCCGGTTCCGGCGGAGGCGGCGCCTTGCCCGGTGCATTGCCACCTTTGCCCGTCGTGGACAAATAGGTCTCGCGCAAGGCTCCATATCCTGTCGAGACGCACATCAGACCGGCAGCGGTCATGGAGTAGGTCGAAGGCTGATTCGACGAGGTAAGCAGGTAAGCCCAACCGCCGTCCTGATTCTGATGGCGTCGGATCGCATCGGCGGTCTTCCACAGCACCGGTTCAGTGGGCACGCCATAACGTCGCCCCAGCCACAGCGCCATCACGGCGAATTGTGTGTTCGACATGTCGCCTTGAGGCGCTGGTACAGGCGGGCCACCGTACATCTGTCCCGAATTCCTCAGCTGCTGCAGATCACTGATTAGCTGGGTTACGTCTTTGGGCTCGACCACCGGGCAGTTGTAGGTCCATAAACCGTTGTTCAATTGTCCCTTTACCAGACGACAAGTCAAACTGCTGATCAACTCGGCATCATCGGGATCACCATAACGGTGAAGTGCCCAGATAGTGGTACTGATGTTATACGAGCGGGTAGCGTTGAAATTATTGCTGGCACGGAAGGAACTGCGCAAATACTGAATAGCTCGCTCGACTTCCTGTTCACGAACCGATAGTCCCCCTTCCATCAGTGCCAGGACGGCCAGGGCCGTGCACCCCAGAGTATCTGCATCTTCGCTGGCCCCCCCACCAGCCATGCGGTTCCACGAGCCGTTTGCCATCTGCGTCTGACGCAGATACTGCACTGCCCGCTCCACCGCCCTCTCGATCTCCGACTTGACTGTCCCTCCCGCTCCCCCAGGCTTCAGTTGGCCCCTGAGGCCGGGCACAAGCAAGACCGATAGTACGACCAAGGTTACTCCCACCCCCAGCGCTCGCTTCATCGCCTGCCTCCTTATGGAAAGATAAAGACCACGGCCATCACTCGACCTATCCTGAATTGCCTCGAGTTGTACTGTCGCGCTCGCTATAGCTCGTGAACTTACGCCAGCCAGGCTTTCAATCGGAAAAAATATCTTCCCTATCCTCTAAGCTGTAGCCTGGGCACGTACTTACATCTACATCGCCCGGGCTCTCGATCGGAAAAAGTCATGGTGCCCAGCTTCTTTCTTCCGCTTAACTGGAATTATACAAAGTCGGTTTCCCCCAGTAGCAGAAGTAGGAACATTTCCGCGGCCAAGGCAACTCCTCCGCGGCTAATAGTCCGGACGCAGCCTGGCCGCGGACAAATCGTCAGCCTTGCGAATAGAGTCGAGGACGGTGGTTCATCCACGGGAATCGTTATTCACTCGTTGCGCCGCAACGCTCAAGTATGGAAACGATTGCTGCGTATCTTGGCGAGCCTCCTGCTGACATTGCGATTGATCCAACTTAGGATGTCCGGCCACAGCGCCTGCACAGCGGGACCTGGCCACAGACGCATAGCAGGCCTACGTCAAGGGAGCGCAATGAGCTGATAGATTTTCTCGGCCGTTTCCAGAGCCGCTTGACGGTTCAACAAGCTGGCGTGGACCAATGTCAGGTGGGGCAGATGATGGCGGTACATGCGTAAGTAATCCGGATGGCGCGGATTAGCCCTGAGAGCGTTTTGGTGGAAGGTCCCACCTTCCTGCAGGTAAGCATACGCCAGCGCGAGGTTGGATTCGTGTCGCCCGCGATGCAAATGCTCGCCAAGTTAGCCAGCGATGCTCCCGCCGCACTGTGGTAGTCGGGCACAGCAGGCAACAACCTCATTAACCCTCCGACGTGTAGAAGACAAGGTGAAAGCCATCCCCGTGCGGGAAGTTCTTGAAGAGCAACAGCGCCCAAAACCCCACTCCCATAACGCCGACCGATAGACAACCCTCTGTATCTACCAGTTACTAACGACCTTCCAGCTGGGGAAATGGTAATACGGCGATTTCGGCGCGGCACGGGTACTCGACCAACGCCCTGAGTTTATTCTTAGTGAGTTGTCTCTTATAACCTGCCCCTTGCGTGTTCCCGAAACTAACTCCTTGTACACTGGTCAATATGACAGCTGCGCGCTACCCGGAACTAATTTTTCTGTCAGGAACCGCAAAAAGACGCATCTGGAAGGTGGACAACAATCCCCCTTGATATTACGCTCGGCCGACGTCCAAACTCTGTTGTTTATGGCTCTGTCCATGCTCCCAACAGACGCGCATCGAATCCGTGATCCGCGCTTCCTATATATATATTAGGTATTCAGCTAAGTCACCAATCTCCAAGCCGATGCAACCGAGGTTCTCT
>JANWVZ010000002.1 GCA_025056555.1 Gemmatales bacterium
GGTTCGCCCAGCAGGTTGAACACGCGGCCGAGCGTTTCCTTACCCACTGGCACCTTGACAGGGCCGCCTGTGTCCACCACGGGCATGCCACGCACTAAACCGTCCGTGGAACCGAGGGCCACGCAGCGAACTCGGTTGCCGCCCAGGTGTTGCTGCACTTCGCCCACCAGGTGGATTTTCACGCCTTTATATTCCGTGTCAATCCGCAGGGCGTTATAGATCTCCGGCAGATGGCCTTCATCAAATTCCACGTCAAAAACCGAGCCGATCACTTGCACAATTCTTCCGATATGTTTCCCGTTGGGTTGTCCGTCGGTGAGGCTGGCCATGGCTTGCACTCCATGTGAGTTATCACGATGCACCGAGATATGATTGTTGGAAAGTCGTTTGATCCTAGGCTGACAAAAGTCAAGATTATTCATCCGCTACTTGAGCGCTTCGGCACCGCTGAGCACTTCCAGAATCTCCTTAGTGATATGCGCCTGGCGTGCTCGGTTATATTGGCGCGTGATGACGCGGATCATTTCCGTCGCGTTGTCGGTCGCCTGTTTCATGGCGATGCGACGGGCAATTTGTTCACTGACGGCGGCATCGAGGAAACATTTGAAGAGCCGCACTTTCAGCGACATCGGCAGCAATTCTTCCAGGATACTGCGGGGGTCGGGTAGGAATTCGTATTCGATAGTGCTGGGTGCTGCTGGTGTAGCTCTGGTAAGGCTAGCAGTCGTTGCTTCCGACGTGGAAGACGTCGAGCCGGTGCCTGAAGCGTGTCGGCGGACGGGCGGGGCGAGCGTGCTCAACGGTAACAGCGTTTCGACGACGGGCGTTTGCCGCGACGCGCTCAGAAACTTCATATAGGCCACTTCTACCTGGTCGTAACGCCGCGTTAGATAGCCGTCTAAGTAACGATTAGCCAGGACCTCCACCTCTTCAAAGCGCGGCTTGTCCTCGAAGTGGGTGTATTGTGCTTCGGAGGGTACGCCGTGATAGCGGAAATAAGTGATCGCCCGTTTGCCGGAGAGTTCCAGGTGTAGCTGCACTGCCGATTGTTCGTAGTGCTGCATGCGCTCAGTGGCGACCCGTAAAATGGCGGAGTTGTATCCGCCACAAAGGCCGCGATTAGAACAGATGACCAGAAGCAAACTGCTGCGTACGGGTTCACGCTTCTCCAGAAGGGGATGTTGCAGGGAACCGCCCGCCGAGGCAGGAAGAGCCGCGGCACTCAGATCGGCAGCGAGTTCGGCGATCTTGCGGGTGTAGGCTTCGGCCTCCACCGCGCGATCCAGCGCCCGCTTGAACCGCGCCGTGGCAATGAGTTCCATAGTGCGGGTAATCTTGCGGATATTTTGAATCGCCTTGCGTCGTAATACCAGGTGCCGCAATTTTGGCATGGTCGAACCTCGCCGAAGGTTACGCGGGCGGCTTGAATTGCGTCTGGAAGAACTCGATGGCCTTGATCAGGTTGGCCTCGATTTCGGGCGTGATCTTCTTTTCGCGGATCAAAGCATTGCGCACTTCAGGGATTTGTTCCCGCATGAAACGGAGGAACTGTTCTTCCCAGGCGGCCACGTGGCGGACAGGGATGTTATCCAGGTAGCCACGAGTTCCTGCAAAGATAATCATCACTTGGTCGGCGACGTGCATAGGCTTGTATTGCGGCTGCTTGAGGATTTCGACCATACGGTAGCCGCGATCCAGCTGAGCCTGCGTGGCCTTATCCAATTCGGTGCCTAATTGAGCAAACGCCTCCAATTCACGGAAAGCCGCCAAGTCGAGGCGCAGACTCCCCGCCACCTGTTTCATCGCGGGAATCTGAGCTTTCCCACCTACGCGAGACACGCTGATCCCCACGTCAATCGCAGGCCGCACACCTGCGAAGAACAAGCTCGGTTGCAGGTAAATCTGACCGTCCGTAATGGAAATCACGTTGGTAGGAATGTACGCGGAAACTTCACCTTCGAGCGTTTCGATAATGGGTAGCGCCGTCAGCGAACCGCCCGACTTTGGCAATTTGGCAAGTTTACAGCCAGGATGATTAGGCAGCACGTCCTTTCGCGCATGCTCCTTTTCGAGCGGCCCTTTGAAGACCCGCGGCGAACCGTCCTCGTTGCGTACCACGGAATGTTCGGGCGTGACCTCCTTATCGGGCACCGATTCGGGCACGATTACCCAATGCTCCGCTAATTTGGCCGAGCGTTCGAGTAACCGCGAATGGCAGTAGAAGATGTCGCCTGGATACGCCTCCCGTCCAGGCGGACGACGCATCAGCAGCGACAATTGCCGATAGGCCGCTGCCTGCTTGCTCAGGTCATCGTAAATGCATAGGGTGTCGCGACCCTGTTCGTACATGTAATATTCGGCCATGGCACAGCCCGCGTAGGGCGCGATGTATTGCAACGCTGCTGGAGCCGACGACGACGCCACCACCACGATGGTGTAATCCATCGCACCATGTTGCCGCAACGCTTCCACAACTTGAGCCACCGTAGACTCTTTTTGACCGATGGCCACATATACGCAGATCACGTCTTCGTCCTTCTGGTTGATGATGGTATCTACCGCGATGGCCGTCTTGCCGGTCTTGCGATCGCCGATGATCAACTCCCGCTGACCGCGACCGATGGGCGTCATACTGTCAATGGCTTTGATGCCCGTCTGTAGGGGCACATTCACAGGCTGACGCTCGGCCACCCCTGGAGCATTGGATTCCACCAGACGAGTGTGGGGCGTAACGATGGGACCTTTGCCGTCGAGCGGATTCCCAAGCGGGTCCACCACACGGCCAATCATGGCATCGCCAACGGGGACGCGCAACAGTTGCCCTGTGGCCCGAACCTCATCGCCCTCGCGGATGTCCAGATAGTCGCCTAGAATGATGATACCGACGGAAGTTTCCTCAAGGTTGAAAGCCAGCCCCATGACGCCGGTGCGGGTAAACTCGATCATTTCGCCCGACATGACACCGCTCAGCCCGTACACGCGGGCAATGCCGTCTCCAATTTCCAGGACACGCCCAACTTCACGGGCTTCCAGTTGGGTGCGATATTGTTCAATCTCCGCTTGCAGTACTGAAACGATCTCGTTGGGTTTGAATCGCATGGGCTGCCCTCGATAAAAGTTCCTTTCGGAATTTATCCAAGTGGCTGCGAACGGAGCCGTCGAAGACCCAATCGCCCAGGCGGACGACCAGGCCACCGAGCAGCTCGGGCTGGACACGGTTGGTCACCTGCGGTTCAATGTGAAAGATTTCGCGCAGTTGTCCAGCAATTCGTTCCAGGTAGCCTTCGCCCAAAGGCACTGCGGAACGTATTTCCACCCGTAGCCGTCGCGCTTCCCGATCCCGCAGTTGCTGATATGCCCGCACCGTGGTGCGGAGTAAATTGAGGCGATCATGGTCGTTGAGCACCAGCAGAAAATGCACCACCAACGGATGTGCACGCCCTTCGAATAACTTGCGGATCATTTCGGCCTTCCGCCGCCGCGAGATACTGCCGCTGGACAGGAAAAGCTCCAACTCAGGACTGCTGCCTAACACGTCTTCGATCAGGGAGTTGAGTTGCTCTAACACCTCGTCCTCTGCCTGCTGACCGCGGGCCGCTTTCAGCAACGCTTCCGCATAAGCCCGTGCGATCTGCTCCCCCTTAATATCCAGCACCGTCGGATACAGGGGACGATCTACAGTTCGAGGCTGAGGATAGGTATGCGAAGGCTGTGAGTGTTCACTCATGACTGATTGCAGGCTCGATTTATCACGCCAGGTTAGCCGCAGGCACTAGCCGAGAGTTCGGTGACTGGCCTTAGATTGCCCAGGACAGACGCGGCAGGCGCAGTCGTCACGGCCTACGCTCGCTTAGGGTTGGAAATTGCCGACCAGTACTGCGTGTTCCCGTTCGTAACGTTCACCGTGTTGTCGCAGTTCGGCCAGTGCCTCATCCAGAAGTCGGCGGTGATCATCTTCACTAAGTGAGCGGCGAATGGCCTTTTCGGAGATGAGCACAGCCAAGCGCACCGCCTCGTGCCAGATTTGTTGCAAGGCTTGATCGCGAGCCCGGGCCAATTCCCGCATGAGCCGTTCGCGCTCTGCTTGGACTTCCGCCAGGCCGCGCGCGCGGATTTCCTCGGCAGTCCGCTCGGCGTCGCGACGGGCCTCGTCGAGGATTTCCCGCACCTTTTCGCCGCAACGCTGCATCTCCTGTTGCAGTTGCTCGCGAATGCGTTGCGCCTCAGCCCGTGCCTGCTCGGCCTCTGCTAGAGCGCGGTGGATGTTTTCTTCCCGCTGTTTCAGGCCCTCCAACATCGGTCGCCAGGCCAGTCTACTCAAGACTACGAGCAACAAACCGAAGACCACTAGCGACCAGACGGCCAAGTCCAGAGAAAAGGAAAGTGGCCCTTCGTCCCCGCCGCCATGACCGTGTTCTGCCGAGGCCGCTCCGTGCGCGGGCACCGCCGCGGCCCAAAGCGGCGCGACGCTATAGTACCCCAAGAGCAGTGTAATTCCCAGCGCCCAAAACAGCGCCGCGAAACCTTTGCCTTGAAAAATCGTGCCCAGCCTCAGCCCTTGCATGCAGATGACCTCCGCTTCAGTCTGACAAACCGACTGGACTGACTTTCCCTCGCGTAATCCAATGGTTGAGGTAAGATACGAGAGTTAGTGGCAGTGAAAAAGCCTCCGAATCTAAGTTGCGGACCAGGGCTTCTAAGCCTTAACCGCCATGATAATGCACACAATCAAGGCAAAGAAGGTTGCCCCTTCCAGGAGGGCTGCAATAATCAACATTCCGGTTTGAATGCGCGGGGCAATTTCTGGTTGCCGTGCCATGCTTTCCAGCGCCGCCTGCCCAATCCGACCAAAGCCCCAACCTGCGCCAATGAGCACCAGCGCCGTGCCGAAGCCCGCACCCGCCGCATTTCCCTCTAATAGGGAGAACCCGGCCTGTTGAGCGGCGACGGGTAGCACACTCAATAGTAATGCTGCTAGCACCAGGCTCAAGGTTACGAAGTTCCTATTCATCGTCCCTCCTCTCATCTTGTGGTTAGGAATTCATCCCCTCAATCCAGTTCCTTCCCGAGCCAGGAGCTGAGGATTTCCTGGTCAATTCTTGGGAAAAGTTGCGAAGAATTCTCATTCGCAGGAATGGGTTACCCTCAAGTCCCTTGCTTGAAAGAAATTTAGTGTTCCATGTGCAGTTGGAAACCTAGGAAAAGCGCCGTCAGGAAGGTAAAGATAAACGCCTGTAAGAAAGCAACGAAAATCTCGAGCAAACTCAACGCCACTACGCCGAAAACGCTCCCGATAGTAACCACTCCCCAGATCATGGGGTGCGCGCTCTTGGCCATGACGATAAACGACATAATGAAGGCCAGAACCGTATGTCCCGCAAAAATGTTAGCAAACAGTCGCACAGCCAGCACACTGGCCTTGATCACGTGGCCCAGGAATTCAATGGCAACGATCATCACGATTAGGGGCCAGCCTAAAAGCAAAGGGATCCCTGTCTGCGGTACGTGCGCCAAGACATAACGATATAGACCCACTAACGGAGCGAGTAATAGCGGGATGTGCTTGCTTCCTTGCGCCGGGGTAATCGCATGTTTTCCGTCAGGATGTCCTTCGGCCGCAGAATGTTGTGCAGAGCGAGCATGGGCACCGTGCCCATGCTTGCTTTCGTCATGATGTTCTAAGTGATGTCCTCCGTGCTCCAACTGGTACCGGATCGCGGCACCGTGAATCAAAAGGAAACTGCACAATGCCAATGCGCCGGTCACGCTTAGGTCGCCCGTTGGTGAGCCAAGAAACGGCACCATGCCCAGCAGGTTGCAAAACAAGATAAATAAGAACACCGTCCAGATATACGGCACAAAGCGATCCGCGTCTTTTTCGCCAATGTATGGCTTAGCCACTTCCTCCCGCAGGAAAGTCAAGATTACCTCGAAGCAATTCCAGAAATATCCTCGTGGAGGCTGACCAGTCCGCGCACGGCGTGCTATCGGGACGTAAATCGCGACGAGCAACAAAGCCGCAAGCAACTCGATCACCATAAATTTCGTAATCTGGAACGGCTCCTTGCGAAACGGTAATGGAATCGCGGGTAAATGGATCTCTATCCTACCCGTCAGACTGTTGTCAAAGAAAGTCCAGACAGCAGAGTCTTTCGAATGTTCGAGAGGACTATGTGCCATAATCGCGCCGGTTTTCGTTGCCCAAAGTATAGCTGATTCCAGGCCAGGGGAAAAGCCTGCGGTAGCAAGATTTATGCCAATGCTGCGACGCTTGCTTTATTGGGGTGGAGCTATACGGCGGAGAGAGAAAAGCAATTCAGTAAGCAAAACGGCCAAGTAGGAGGCCATCAGAGGCATCCAAAAGCTCAGGGCGCTGCCCCAGGATACCGTAAGAAGCACCACCGCTGCGCCGCCCAGGGTGAGGATGAGGCGGATGCCTGTTCCCGCTAGTGCCCACAGGCTGACAGTCGCAGGTGAAGTTCTGCACCCCCCCAAAGTGAGGGCGTGGGCCAGCAGCGCAGGAATGAGCACCAGGGCAATGGCGGTGATCGTAGGCACCACCGCGACCATCCCGTCCTGACTCAACATCAGGGACGGCAGCAATCCCGCACCGAGGCAGACCACGGTAATGACGGCCAATTCGAGTATGCCGATCATAGGCCCCAACCCGCGGAGGATTACGGAGTCGAGTCCTTGGACGAGGGTTGACCGGGGGACTCCCGCAGCAGGAGCCACAAGTGAATCATTCCCACGGCAAATCCCACGATGACTCCTGTAATCACCAGCCACGGCATGGTTCCCCAGCGATAGTCCAACCAGGCACCGACCGCAATCGGCAGCGCCATCTCCAAGCCGACTTGCGCCAAGGCAAAATAGCGTCCCACTTCGCGGGGACTGGCGCCTTTCAGTACCACCTGATTACTCCGCCAGAGTGCGGTTTGGCCCTCGTTCCCTGGCTTTATCCAGCCTATGGAGGTAAGCTTGGTTTGGCGGCTGGAAAGTAAGGACTACTATTTTTGGAACGAACGCAGCCATCGTCAACCTTCAGCGCGCAATTTTTCGCGATTTGCCTGCGGTTCCGAAGCTGGATATACAGCTAGTTGCCTGGTTGGCAGGCGAACAAGAAAAAAATTCGTTCTGCTATTTTCTTACGACCACGTTCCCGCTGCCATCAAAGCAGGTGAATGCTAATCAGAGCAATCATCGGGCCTGACAGCTTCACGGACTCAAGTTAGGTCATTACTATGTGAGCTGAACCGTTGGCCCCCATGCTGCAGCGCTTGGTGTTCATCAGCGACGCTATCAGGGGCTAATTGGACCCGCACGGTGAAGTCCTGGGTCATCCCTCAGGCTGAGAGTTTCCGGTCAAGAAATCGGATCTTTATCGCATCGCCCGTTTTGTAGATTTGTACCAGAGCGGCGAGTGGAACACCCGGCAGCGGGAGTGCTTCGCCCCCGAAAGTGTCCTGGCACCAAGCCAGTCTTTCGCGAACTATATGTGATCCTTGAGCAGGAACGGCGCGATATTTCCAATTCCAACCGATATGCTGGCCACGATGTACGCGAAAGGCAAGCTCTAGCTCTACTAAGCCAGCGGGCTTGGCACGCCCCACGAAGACGGGTACAAGGTTGTTTACGAAGCCGGTGTTTACGCTTGGATAACCTACCAAGGTGCCAAGTTCACATTCTGGAAGTGAAATCGTTCACATTAGAGGCGGTTTATTTCGTTCACTTGGGCTAAATTGCTTCCCTGCTGCTGACTGAAGTATCGCCCGGCAACTTCAGCGAAGTGATGCGCAAACTGCATTTGCTCGTCAGGGTCGCTCAAGCCGCGAAAGTTGCAGCTGAAGCCAGCGTTTCCGCCGTGCAATTTCAGGCGGCGCCGTTGCACGTAACCTGCGATTTACTCCACTTGGGAATGAAACCCTCGAGCTACCTCGGGTTCTGATTTGCAGTCATTGTTCCGATTACAATGTCCTCCTAAGGAGTGCTATAGTCCACCGCGAACCTAACGGCCCTCGGTGTATCGTACTTGTTTAGGCACAACATCGTGGCCGACTCTTCCTGCCTTTCGCCGCCGACCCACTCACCTACGAAGTGATCAACAAACTTCTACTACCCGCTCGCAACCGCGAAATTTGTCATCTCAGAGTTCTACGATGCGATCTCAGTGCCCTAAGACGATCAGCGCCTTGGGCCACGGTTCCGCTATCGCGTGAACTGTCTTAGTAGCCCGCGGCATAGCCGTCTTTGCGATACTCGCTACCGCCTAACAAGGTGCCGTTATCCCAGTCAATCAGAATGCCCTGATAGCCGCCGCCATTGCGAGACACCCGCCGCACCTCATGACCCCGCCGCTTCAGCTCCTCCACGACGCTCTCTGGGATGCCGGGCTCAGCCAATACGACACCGCCCCGCGGATCGCCGGGTCGTCCCGTGGGTGTCGGAGAACCCACGTGCTCGATCCGCGGAGCCTCTCCCGCTGCCTGCACGTCCATACCGAAATCCAACAAGTTCACCAACACTTGCACCTGCCCCTGGGGCTGCATATCGCCTCCCATCACGCCGAAGACGAAAAACGGCCTGCCGTCCTTGGTCACCAACGCCGGAATGATGGTATGGAACGGTCGCTTGCCTGGTTCCAAACGGTTGGCATGCTGCTCGTCCAGACTCAACAGCGTGCCGCGATTTTGCAAAGCGAATCCCAATTCCCCCGGCACCAATCCCGAGCCAAAGCTGTGATAATTACTTTGAATTAGGGACACACAATTGCGATCCTTGTCCACAACGCACAAGTAAATCGTGTCGCCTGCGGCCAGTTTCGGATCGCCCGCCGGCACGTCGGTCAAGGCTTTATCGAGGCGAATGAGTTGCCGACGCCGCTCAGCATACGGCTTAGAGATCAATTCCGCCACCGGCACCTTGGCAAACTGCGGATCGGCATAATAGCGTGCCCGATCTGCATAAGCCAGTTTCTTCGCCTCAATAAACAAATGCCACCAATCAGGACTATTAGGTCCGAAGCTCTTGAGGTCGTACGGCTCAAGCAAGTTCAGTATCTGCAACACGGCAATTCCCTGTCCGGGCGGTGGTAACTGCCAGACATGATATCCTCGATACGTCGTACTCACAGGCTCGACCCACGTCGAGGTGTGTTCCTCAAAATCTTGAATACTAAACAACCCTCCAACACGTTCCGAATAGGCCACTATCTCTCGAGCTATTCGCCCACGATAAAACGTCTCACGCCCGTTCGCTGCCAACTCCCGATAGGTCCGTGCTAGATACGGATTGCGAAACAACTCACCAGCCCTTGGAGCCCGACCATCCTGCATGAAAGTCTTGCTTGCCTCTGGCGTCTTAGCCAATAGCTTCTCCGCACCACGCCAATAACCCGCAATCACCTCGGGCACTGGAAAACCATCCTCTGCATAGCGAATACTCGGCTCTAACAGTTCAGCCAGCGATTTCGTCCCAAACCGCCGACGCAACTCCTCCCAGCCATCCACACAGCCGGGCACCGACCACGACAACGGCCCGGTCGTCGGGATTTCTTTGTAGCCACGTTCGACAAACCACTGTCGTGTGGCCCGCTTGGGTGCCCGACCACTGGCATTCAAACCATAAAGCCTCTGTGTTTTCGCATCCCACACGAGAGCGAATAAGTCGCCTCCTATGCCGCACGACATAGGTTCCATCAGGCCGAGAGCCGCATTCGCAGCAATCGCCGCATCTACCGCGTTGCCCCCCTGCTTGAGCACGTCTAGTCCAACTTGCACCGCCAGCGGATGACTCGTCGCGACCATGCCATTTTTAGCTACGCTCACCGAACGACCTGACCTCCCCGCGGGAATGGCCGCGCGTTCCGCAGCCAGCCCCACCGCCAGCGCTCCCACTAACACCGCCACTAAGGTCAGCCATTTCATGTCTGTACTCCCCCAGATGCTTCACTCTCCGGCAATATAGGGACCGGTCGGCGTCCTTCCGGCGTCTCGGCTATCGCGACATAGACGACATCCGCCTCAGTGACCTTCACGACCTTACCATCCCGCTCGACCTCTACGTCTACATGGATGGTAATCGAAGTCCGCCCAATGCGTACTAATTGTGTCCAATAGCTCACCACATCACCGACATAAACCGGCTCATGAAACTCCACACGATTGACGGCCACGGTTACTAATAAAGGCACCCGCACACCACGCCGCGCTATCTCCCACTGCGCCCCATTTGCGCCAGCCTGGTCAATCTGACTCAGCAACACTCCGCCAAATATAGTGCCATGCGGGTTCGTATCCCGCGGCATCATCACGGTTTTTAGAGCTAAGTAGCGATTTTCCATGGACTTCACCCGAGCTTAGTGTGCTCGGCAGCAATTCTTTTCTGGCCAGAAATCGAGTTATCGGCTCTCCTGTCAGAAGTTTAGGCTGCGGCGCCAGGATTTAGTTGATGATTTTTCACTTGCGATTTACCTGAACTTCACAAATGCGTTCTATAATGCGAGCGGCTTACGTCCAGTACGCCGGCAAAGCTGGATTCCTTGACTACTCCAATAAGGAGGTACTAAGCATGATGAATCCCCTTAGCACGAAGCTGCTAATTCGCAAGCCCCAAAAGCTCAACCTTGTAGGTAAGGCACAGGCCTTCACGCTCATAGAGCTGCTAGTCGTAATTGCGATCCTTGGCCTATTGATGGCGTTGCTGCTCCCAGCCATTCAACGCGTCCGCGAAGCCTCGAACCTCATGCGCTGCCAAAGTAATCTCCGCCAAATTGGTGTTGCCCTGCATAACTATCACAACGACTTTCAAATCTTTCCGACGGGATCAGCTGATGAGACTAACCTCACGAACGGGGGCACCAACCGCGATTACTGGTCTTGGCTATTCCACATACTTCCATATGTGGAGGCTGAACACATCTATCGCTCTACAAACGACGCCCAGATCAATACCACCCCGATTCCCCTCTATTATTGTCCGTCGCGGCGCCGGCCGGCCCTTTATAACAATACTGCGAAAACCGATTACGCGGGCAACGCAGGCGCTTCTGACGCTAGCAGCACCTCGGATTTGCCCAGCTGGCGCGGCGATAACGGCATCTTCATCGAAGCCCGGCGTACGTTCCGGGTCAGCATCGCCATGATACACGATGGGACTTCCAACACGATCATGGCAGGGGATAAGCAAACCAACCCCCGTTATTTAGGTCAAAGTGGCGGTGATAATGAGCCGTATAACAACCCGGGCTGGGACGAAGATGTGGTCCGCACGGGTAAGAACCCGCCCCAACACGATTCGCACCACCCTGCGGAACCTCCTACCTTCTGGTCGAAGCGCTTCGGCAGCATGCATCCCGCGGGGGTAAATGTTGTGTTAGGCGACGGCTCCATACGCAACATCCGATACACTGTCCCGCAAGACTTATTCTGGCGCCTTTGCGTTCGTGATGACGGCCTGCCCGTTAACTGGTCAAATGCACAGTAAATAGGCCGTGCCATCTCGAGACTATCCTATCGGAGATCTTGGTATGCACAAAACGATTATCTTGATTCTGCTGTACCTAAGCGCTACGCTGCTCTTATCCGGTTGCAGTGGAGACGCTAAGAAACCGCAACTTAGCAATCTCTCACCCCAACAACAACAGCAGATGGAACGGAGCTTACAGGGTGCTGCCACTGACGAACGCCAACGACTATCTCCCGACGAGGCGCAACGCCATAGTCTCCACGCTGCCGAGGAGGAAGAACGCCGCCGGTAAGAGCGCGACGGTAATTTGACAATTTGTCCCCTTGTTTTACTCCAGCTCCCTATACAAATCAGAAAACCCCGTGGGATTTCGGCCATAAGTCCCACGGGGTTTTGTGTCAAGTACAGCGGTCGCGATACAGTTCCATCCACTTGGTGATCTGGACCGCCCAAAAGATTACTCGCAGTAACGTGCTCAAGGCTGGCGGTATGACACACACACCACCTAGGATTTGCCGCGCCGTAGGCCGGACGACAACGTGCACTCTATGTCCTCCCATGCCACTTGAGGTACCTAGGACGTACATATGTACCGTCTGGATTCCTGATTATCAGCACAACGACCATAATTGTGTCACTTGCCTTATTCGATGGCAGCCTAAACCGCGCCAGTCCCTCTGCGTTTATCCGCATAATCCGCGGTTCATTTTCGCCCAAACAAGCCTGCGCCGCGGAAATATAAGCAATGCAGGCTAGCATGTTACCATAATGCAAGGCGCCACTATTACTTAATCCCCCCATCGCACTGTCGGAACAACACATCACCCAAATTGGCGCAGAGCGGAGTGCGCGCAACTCCGTTGAAGGTGAACCAGTCCAGGCAAGAACTCTAATTTTGGTTCAACAGTCCCATCGCGATTTAGTCGTTCTATTCCAACGAGAGCGATTTCAGGATTCTATACTCATGTCGCCGATTGGTCTAACACTTAGGTCTCAGGGATGTGTGCAGATGAGCGATAACTGGAAGCTGCCACGGCGCCAGCGCAGGGTCTTGTCTTCATCGGTAAGCACTAGAGGTATGGTAAGCAGACCTATGGCGCGATTAAGTTCGGTTTCCGGGCCATTTCGATAGGGATTAAATGGAAAAATCGGCCATCGCAACTGTGCTCCTTTAGGGACCTTCAATTCCCAATTGCGATGCCGAATCCAACCCGGCGAATTCGTCCACGAAACGCTGTAGTTGTTGGTTCCAAGTTGCACGACGCCTTGATCAGTTTCTAACATGTGGCCAGCTTTCAGGCATAATTGCAGATTCATATCCGCTCCCGCGAATCGCCCCCGCCCGGTTTCTACATATCGAATCTCGATGTCCAGTTGCTTATCGCGGGGGAACGGAACCGCACACTCGGTAAAGAATGTGCTATAGCCTAACCCCAGACGCCAGCGGTCAGATTCGCTACGTAATGCTGTGTTGAGAGGCAGAAATCGCGGAGCGTCCTTACGCCGTTCCAGGAAAGTCGCCAGTTCGGGTTGATGCTTAGAGCCCGCTCCAGTAACTATAAGTCCACTAGAAAGGTGATAAATACTGATATGTCCCTGCCTTTCGAGAGTGAATTGACTTTCCACAGGAACATCCGTCAAGCCAGACATGCAAACAATCCACGGGCCTCGTTTGAAAATTCCGGCAGGCACTCGCTTCATGCGATAACTGAATTCTGGTTGCTCTAGAGGTATAACTCCTACGTTCCCCGAATGATAATAAAGGGTATTCTGAGCCAGTCGGCCTAAGTCACGGGACGAAATATTAGTGGGTTGAAAAAACTTCGTCAGAAAAGCAGCATAACGTCGGCCTTCGGGCCAGTGACTAAATGCGAAGTGCCCCCAACTATTGACCGGCCAGTAACGATTGCGGCCGTTGATCGTTTCAACGGGCGTGCCATCAGGCCAGGTAAAGTGGATATGAAAATCTTTGGCACGTTCTAACGCAGGAAGCACATCCTTATCGCCGCTGTGCTCGTAGTAGAGGGCTACACAAGTTAAGGTGAAATAGTTATAGCCCGTGGCTGGGCCATTATCGGTAAACTCACCCCAATAACCATCGTGCGTTTGTTCTTCCAGGGCCAGCCGTCTCAGGACACGCGCGCCGAGCTGAACCCACTCTGGTTTATCAAGAACCTTACCCGCTAAATAAGTAATAGAGGCGAAAATCGCGAGATGGTTAGTCGAGGTTCGTATATAGGGGCCTTGATAACGCGGAAAATCGGCTCGGGCAGCGCTGTGTTCAGCGAACCAGGTGCTGATCTTTTCCAGTTCCCGATGCCAGCGCTGCTCACGGGCTTGTCCCAGTTGGTCGCGCAGAAGACGATACGTGTCGAGCCAGAAGTGTATGTCCCATTCATAATCCTGTTTATTCGGGTTCGCATCTTCCTCACTGTGTTGTGCAAATAAATCACCTAAAGCAAGTGCTCTCTCCAACCACTGCTGCTGTCTATACGCGGAATTGTCCGGATGTTTTTGGGTGAATAACACCGCGGCGGCCAGCATGGCACCTGGATCGTGCGTCGCAAAATCACCAGTCTTCAGTCGCGAGAGCAGCGCTTCATGGAGTAGCTTATAATAGGCACCTGGAAGACTATCTTTTTCCCCCTGTGTACTTCCTACATACATGGGGACTAAGTATCCAATATAAACCAAAACCAGCAATGCTTCCATAGAAAAAAGTTTGCCTGTCATGGATGGCTCTCCTGGTTGTGGAGTTACACAACTTAGTCCAGGACCGGATTGTTGACGCATACGAATTCACGGCTAATTAAACTTACCGCTATCTAATTGGCACTATACTCCGTCAGTCGCGCGGATCGCACGGAATAAATTGCTCAATCCTCGTCGCACGGCCAAGTCGTGCAGGTTGGGGCGTGCGAGTTGCTCTAGACAAACTTAGTTTTGCCAGGTTGGGCCACTGGAGCTACAGGAAGCGGCACGTCCCAATCATAACGGGGCGGGGTCAGGTCCTCTTTAGAGGTCAGGGCCATTTCCCAAGTGATCACTTGACCAGTATAAGCGGCCATGCGGCCCATGATCGCTAAGAGCGTGCTTTTCGCGACATATTCGCCATTGTTAATCGGTTCGCCTTTACGAACGCTTTGGAACAGTTCATCATGTTCCGTCTGCACCGCGACGTTAGGTTTCCCGCTGTAGCGCCAGGTATCTTTACCGATACGAAGCAGAACGCGGTCGGCACGTAATTCCCCTCGCCCTTGAGTGCCTGTCACATAAACCGCCACGTCGTTGGCACATTGAGGCATCTGTCGGCACTGGGCGAACAGGCGGGTACCGTCGGCGTATTCGTAAATGATAGCGAAATGGTCGTAGATGTTGCCATACTCCGGGCCTGTGCGGACAGCTTGGCCCCCAGTGCCGATGGCACGGACAGGGTACTCACCTTTGACCCAGCTGGCTAAGTCCAGCATATGGACGTGTTGTTCGACGTTGAAATCGCCTGAGAGCCAGACGAAATAGTACCAATTCCGCATCTGCCAATACATGTCCGACCAACCAGGCTGGCGTGGAACCACCCAGATCGGGCCGCGGAAATCGTTCGCTTGCAGAGCGACCACTGGCCCGATTTGGCCATCTTGAATCCGCCGGACGGCCTCCTGGTGGGGATAGGAGTAGCGCAATTGCAGACCCGCAACGAGCGAGAGGCGTTTCTGGCGGGCCATTTCTGCGGTGTCGAGAAACGAGCGCACTCCAGGGGCGTCCACGGCGACAGGTTTTTCGACGAAAAGATGTCGGCCGGCCTCGACAGCGGCTCGCGCGTGCATGGGGCGGAAGTGCGGGGGAGTGCACAGCAAGACAACATCGCAACAGCCGATAAGCTTCTGGTACGCATCCCAGCCGACGAATTGGCGTTCTTTGGGGACGTTGATCTTACCAGCGATTTCCTTGTCCTGTTGCAGTTGGGTCAGGCACTTCTGCAACCGATCTTCGAAGACGTCGGCCAGGGCGAAAAGCTGGACGTTCTTATCTGCGCGAAGAGCTTGCGAGGCTGCGCCAGTGCCACGTCCACCACAACCAACCAAGCCGACTTTGAGCAGGTCGCTGCCGGCGGCATGGGCGAAGCGTTCGACGGCTAAGCTCGCGGTGACTGCGGCGCTGGTTTGCAGAAACTGGCGACGCGACGCTTTTGCGGAGAGGACACCTTTCGACATCATAGGCTCCTTCTGGAGGGATGAAGAGGTAGGGCGGGTTAGCCACAGGTTATTGTGATATATCTGCTTTGATTTATTATGGTTCGGACTAATTTTCCAGTCAGCGGTGATAAACTGGCGAGTTACCACCGTTCGTCTTGTTGGGAGGCTATTTCTATCGGAAGCAGATGGAGGGCTGCGCACAAGTAGCAGAGTGTTTAGACTAATAGCGGTAAGATAGTAAACCGCGGATTACGCGAGTTAGCCCAGAGAAATCGAGCCTCTTAGGCAGTACGTGTGCAGATGTTGCCACCACGGGGAAGCGAAGTATTTCTGGAAAAGTGCCTTTTCGCTCGACTGGGCTAGCGAACCCTTCGCACCGTAGATTGCTCGGATGGATGCAAGGACTGCAGTTTCTTACTGCTGCCTCGAAGCGATCTTTCTTGCTCGTCGCAAGCCGACAGTAAATGGATGCAGGGACGAAAACAACTTCACAAACGACTGTACACACTCCCGATTGCCGACGACACTGTGAAACAACCCACGGCCGAGTATGGCAGAGGGTAGAGGGGGTGCGGGTATAGGAGGTTAGCAAACAAAACAACAGTGGGCATCGCGGAGGGAAGCAAAGCGCGCTGGTCAGCTGTGTGCCCCGGTAGCACTGACAGAAAGGATGCAGGTTGTCAATTGCCAATATGTCAATGAGACGACAAGGCTTCGCATTTTCTGAATTGATGTGGATAATCCTGGTACCGACGCCACGCGCACGGTGTGGACGAGGTAGTCCTAGCGTGGAAGCCACAGGGTAAAAACGGTGGTGTTTTGAGGTGTGCGTTGCCAGGTGATGTTGCCGTCGTGCAATTGTGCAATGCGCCACACCTTGCACAGGCCGAAACCACGTCCGCGGCCGGCATCGCGGCCGGAAAAGAAAGGCTCGAAAATCCGCTCTTGCCAGCGGGGATGCGGGCCCGAGCCATTATCTTCAACGTGGACGCTCACCGCTCGAGAGTTTTCCCTGCTTACCTTACAGCGGACCCAACCATTGCTCGGCGCGGCTTCAATGGCATTGCGGAGCAGGCAATCGAATGCTGTGCGCAGCATGGCTTTATCCGCTCGGATTATGATCCGCGAGGTTTCCGAGTGACACTGCATGGTCACTCCCTTGCTCGCGGCATAAGGCGCCAGTTCCTGAGCGACTTTGGCGAGTAACGTGTCCAATCGGCAGGTGGTGCGTTTTGGTTGGGGCGGCCGGGCAAAAAACATCAAGTCCTGAATCACAGCATCCACTCGGCGACATTGGCTGAGGATACGTTGAATCATTTCGATGCGGTCAAGACTTTTTTCCTGGCGCAGGAGTTGCTCAGCGTACCCGGAAATGACTGCAAGCGGGTTTCCTAATTCATGCCCAGCCCCGGCTGCAAAAACGGCCAGGCTTTGTAACAAACGATCCCGCAGCGCACCTTGTAAACGCTCGCTCTGAACTTGAGCCTGTCGTTGCCAACGCTGTGCCTGACGTTGCAGCAAGTGTTCGCGCTTTTGTGCTCGCGCCAATACCTCCACCAAGTGATAAACCGCAGGCCAAAGCGAATATGACGCTTGCACTCCGGGTAATTCCTGCTCCCGGTATGGCAAGTTAACCAGTACATGCGGATCCAACCCCAAGCGGCACAGTAGCTCGTGCCAGTCGGGTCCGGGCACACGTAGCGAGACAGGAAGGAGTTGTTGTGCGAACTGCCAGGCGCACTGGGCAACACGTATTTCGATCTCGGCAATCGAGACCCGGCCAGTCGCAGGGAGTGGTAGCTGGAAGTCAGTCAGCCCATCAGCGAGCCAATCGGGCCAACCGGGTTCACGGGCTAGTTGGCAGTGATAGTTAGCCAGAGATCGCCGGCTCAGTAGATGACATCCATGCAGAATGTGCCCGACGGTTGCTAAGCGGGCTATCACCTCAGCGCGGTCGGCATTGGCGCGAAGTTGTTGAGCGAGCAAACGAGCGGCTTGGCCTGCAACGTGCCAAACGCGCAGACAGAGTGCCAGCTGTGGAGAAGACCAATCCGGCTGCAAGTAAGGTCGCCATTGGCTCCAGCGGAGTAGGAAACGGTGGCAGAAATGACGCAAGGAATCAGCCCGGTTCGCCGGACGGTGCCCCCCAGTCCTAACGGGAATTAATGGAAAAGGAGGCCTGTCGCATTCTCCAGGATCATGCCATAACCAGGCGAGGAGTAGCGGAGGGTCACGGCGGCACAGATCGGCCAAGTCTGTGACTTGCCCCCGAGCGTGTCCGTTGGCCCAGGCGAGAATCGTTTCCACACTGCACAATCCGGGAGCGAGCCGACCAAAGTGCGGCACCCCCGGCAGGTTAGTTTCATCGCGATGCACGCCGTCCTGGCGATTCTAGCGCTTGGCTTCGATAGAGGAAGGCTCAATCTCTAGATGCCTGCAAATGCGTTCGATCAGTTGCTCGATCTCGAAAGGTTTATGGAGGAAGTCGTTAGCACCGGCTTTCTTGAGTTCCTGGACTTTTTCCTGTTCGACCATGCCGCTGATGCAGATAATCTTGACTTCGGCCAGGTTACTATCAGCACGAATGCGGCGACAAACCTCACGGCCATTAATATCTGGTAGCATGACATCGAGCACAATCAGATCGGGCTGATATTCCTTGACCATCATGCCCGCATCAAAGCCGTTGCGTGCAATTCTGATCTCAAAGCGACCATCCTTTTCGAGGACTCGAGTGATCAGGTCGACTAAATCTGGATCGTCATCCACAATCAGGATTTTCCGCTTACCGCTCTCGAGGGCATCGGTTGGAATGCCGTGCTCTTTCATGAACTTATACAGGGCGTCGCGTGGGATGCGGCGGAAGCGTGAGCCGGGAACGCGAAAGCCCTTGAGTTGGCCGTTGTCAAAGCAGCGAATGATGGTTTGCTGGCTGACCTTGCAGATTTTGGCAGCCTCGCCTGTCGTGAAGACTTGCTTCATGGAAAAACCCTCCTGATGACTGCTGAAAAGCCCACCTCGTTCTCCGCCTCCCTCAGAGGCGGAGCGAGACGGTTCCGTCCCTGAAATTCGCCTCGCCCCCGTTCCGAACTCGTGTCTTTACTCCCGAGAATGAGCCCAGATTATTGGTTTTATCTGATATAACCCACAGCTGCAGAGTGTTGCCTCGCCGACGATGTGGCACCACACGCAGGTTCTTCTGCCATTTTGGCCAGGCAGGAAATCTTGGTTCTTCAACTGAATTATAGGCACCTTATCCATCCTGTCAATAGCGCCTTGCTACAACCGTGTTCCTAAGTGCCGCATATTTCAGTCCTTACAATTCCTACTCCAAAGGTATATTTACTTTTTGTATCTCCTATAGAACCTATTGTTCGCCGGACTGACAGGCGATTGACACTACCTGCTCAGCCTATTGACTATCCTGTGTCAATTCGCCAATCTTCGCGGACTGACATAATGGTGTCACTGACGCGTTGGAAAATATAAGAATTACCGCGGCACCATAGACGAGGCACATAATTTGCTCAGTCGCAACCGACTACGGGAAATATGCCCAAGTACGCGTTTTATGTCAACGGCGATTGTTTGCCTGCGCGTTACCAGATCTTTGCGACGCACGTTTATGGCTGCGATGCAGGTAACTGGACTAAACGCACGGATTGGGGCCAGTTTTCCAAGAACCATTCTCGCCGCTTTTTCCAGCGCGAGCGTGTGTCGCTTAGTCGCTGACATACCAATGACAATTCCACGTCATAAACGGCAGCGTTATCGTTGTCCCCTTCGACGTCACTGCGGACGCGATAGAGCAGGCGGAAGCGGTAACCTGGCCGCGAAATGTCTGAAAGGACTTCATACGCAGTCACGCCGCGATATTCCCAGTGGTGTCGGTTGGGCGCATGTTTGAGCATAACCTGCCCCAGGGGACTGTTTTCGAAGCCCAAGACAGGATTGCCCAAGCGCGACTGAGACTCAAAGTATTGGACCAGACGGGGTCGGTCTGCGGGCGGTTCTTTATAGCGCCGCGTTTCCGGTTCCAGCGTTGTCAGGAACAACTCCCGCTCCTTCTGCTGATGCACATAGTCGAGGATTTCCTGCGCGAAGCGCAACGCTTCTGCGCGCACTACCCAGTAGGTCACTTCCTGAGCAGTAATTGCCCCCAGACCATTGATCAGACTGACGGCCAAGCCAAGTCGCGCCAGGGTCATGCCTGCAAAGACTTGCGGTGCCTGACGGATTTTCCACCATCCCCAGGCACTCACCAACAATCCCGGTATCCACCAGGCCCGCGGCGGAAATAGTGGTGGCGACTCCATCCAGCAGAATATACTAAACCATGCCAGGATGAATCCGGCGATGGCCCAACCATTAATGGACCGATACGATTCAGGTTCCACTGGAAGATAAGCCGAGCTTTGGGTAGTTACGTCAGCAGCCGCAGACTCGTGCTTCGCTTCTCTTGCGACATTGGCTGCCGACCGTACTTCTTGCGCGTTTACTTGGTCAGCGGTACGACTCAGAGCATCCGACATGATCGCGCTCACCTCGGTCTCTAGCAGAATCCAATCCCTCGAACTTATCACTAATAGTTTACGCCTGCACTCGATTCCTGCCAAACTCTTTTCCTTCAGACTGGCGCGTGTCGTTTGGACACCAAGACGCCGAGGCTTTCTCATCGGCCGACCTCGATGAAAGAGTAGCAACGACCAGGCGGTAACTGGGAGGTATAAAGCGACGAACCGTTCCCTCCATGATATATAACCACGACTGTGTCGAGGATTGATCAGGCCGACCCTCGGAATCTCCTGGCATAAGAGCGGACCTGGTATCATGAGGTCGGCTCCTGTCGGCGCTGTTAACTGCAAGCGCGGAACCTTCAGCACAGGGCCAGCGGAATCCTGACCATGTTAACTCACCAGGAAGGTGAGCGTGTCGGGCAGCGTTAAGCAGCATTTCGCGTACTCGCCAAGCCCAAACCAAGCCCCAACCGTCGCGGATTTCCCGCCACAATTGCTGCAATATTCCCCAATCCGTGCAGGTTGACCCTGAGGTGCTGATCCCAAGCCGAGGGGCACCGTCGTTGCAAATTTCAATCCTTCGTTGTCGAGTAACCACAGCTCCAGAAACTGCCGCCCACCAGAGACCAGCTGTGCTGCACCAGTCGGCCCAACCCGTGAGTGCCTCGCGCGCCGTTTTGGTACCAATCAACGCGAGCTGCCAATAGCCCGTCCAGGCTAACCCAGTCACCACCCAGGCCAATCGTGTCGGCAAGTAATTGAGCCAGCCAACCGCCAGGATTATCGCCAAGAGCAGAGACCAGACTCCATCCAATCGCCATTCCGGGCTATGCCACGGTTGTTCGAGCACGGGTAACATGGCCATGGCCACAAAACTCGCCACGACAAAATCCCAGGCGCTTGCCCCCGGGTACCGAGCTCCCAAAATGCTGATAGGCACACAACTTCCCGCTACCAGCCCGAGATAGCGCCAGGGAAACGTTCTGTTTCCGCCCATCCCGCTGACCGCAATCAGAAGGTTAGCGGCAAGCGCCACCATGCTCCAAACCAGGGCGTGTTTCAGCGCTGAATGACGCCATCGCCAGAGCGTTCGTCCCGTAAATAAGAGCAATATTCCCCATGCTGGCAGCGCGCAAAACGCCGGGCAGATAAGTTGGGAGAAGTCTTCCATAGCTACCTATCGAATAAATTGGTCTGGGCGAATCGTCTGCACCATTAATGTTTTACCAAACGTTGTCGGAGCAAGAGGAATTGGCTGACGGACAGGGCTTGCTTAGACGAAGAAGACGAAGGACTCATGATTCCATAGCGGGACCATCGTGCGGAATCAGCCGTCTGGTCGGACGTTCAGATCGCAAACATCGGTCGAGACAGCTGCCATAGGTCTAAAGTCGGCGCCCTACGGGACGCCCATGGGCGCTTCTAGCAAGCGGTCGGAGGAGAACGAACATGTCGCGATTCTTTTTGATACTGATCTGCAGCTTGCTGTTTCTGGGAACCGCAGCCGCCGGTATATTTGGCAAGAAAACTAAACCTGGTCCGCAACGCGTCAGCGAACTGGTGGGCATCTTGCTGAATCATCCCGAAGCCGATAAGCGTGCGGATGCCGCTTCTGAATTAGCCGATGCCGACGCGGCAGCCCATCCCGAAGTGCTGCACGCACTGATCGAGGCCTTGCACAAAGACAGTTCCAGCAGTGTCCGCCGAGCTGCGGCCTCCAGTTTAGGGAAACTGCAACCGCCGAGCGTTGAGGCCTACGAAGCCCTGGACCGGGCCATCAAGCACGACGATTCCTGGACGGTTCGGGCACAAGCGCGGATGGCGCGACTCGGTTACCGTGTCCCCAAGTCCGCCACGCCAATTCCTGTCGCCGTGCAACCAACACAGGGACATGCCAAGCCAGCGCCCTTGCCGAGCACGACAAAACCGAGCACCAGCCAACCAGTCCCCGCCACCACACCCGCTCTGCCGCAGAATAATCCCTTACTTGATCCTCAGATTCCCCCTTCGAACTTGGAGTTGGCACCGCCACCCCGGTTACAATCCCCCACGGGGTCGGGAAATAGCTCGGAACCAGCTAAAGCCACATTGCTCCGTCCGGATCGGACGGCCAAGCCTACATTTTCAGACCGTCAATCTGCTCCGACAAATAATTCACCGACTCGGCCCACTGTCCCACCCCCGCATTCAGGCACCAAGGTCAAACCATCTGTCCCTTCCATAAACGTCCCTCCGGATCCTGGCCCGATCCTCGTTCCCCCACCACCACCTCAGCCATAGCGACTCAAGCCAGTCCCAATCAACTCTGAGCGTCCCAAACGTCTGTTGTAAGTTCATCTGAAATACACGTCCTTGCTAGTGGCTTTTCCGTGTTCTTACCAGTACCGAGACCCGTTCGAACGTAAAGACTAATCTGCTCATGTCGGGAATAGCGTCAAACGCGAAATTCACTCATCAATTCTTCTCCTGGAAAAACAGTAATAGAGCGGGATGAGTTCGACCCGGCTGGGACTTCGGTTCACAATGGTTATCTCGGCAACGACCCGGTATCCGTTGTGTAGCACCGTCAATTGTGTTATCGTGCCCTTGACACTAAAAAACAGGCCGCTTGGCATTTACTTTTGACTGCAACCCGATTAAGAGCGATCTATCCCGAGCGTTGGTCATTATCGCGAAGGCGAACTATGGCCGTTGCCGTATCGCTGGACCTCAGGAAATCTGTGCTTGAGTATGATCGCGTTTCCGTTCATTTTGCCGCGCCACGAACCGCACCGACCATGTGCTGCGTTTTCCCTGGCGAAAAATACTTAGCGCTTCTCGGATGGCGATACGATTAGAGGCACCGACCCGGCCCTGTGAAAATCCTTGTACTTGAAACAGATGGCAGACAGGTCGTGCATTGGCAACCGCTCAGAACCGAACGACTCATTAAACTCGACTCGCTATCGCGAATTTCCGCATGACGCTTGCGCCGGGCGGCGAAGTGAAGTGGTTGGTCAACGTGGACGAGCGAAGTCAAATCCGCCTCCTCGACGCTCGGACAGGGACTTGCCGCCATCCTCATTGCTGGAGCCAACCCTGAGGCACGCACGGTTTTCGCCAACGTAAGGATGGTCGAAACGGACGCGTGGTTTGTCTACAAGATGCGGCCTAAAGTTTGTGCAATCGCACGGCATTCGTGCATCAGCTGACGAAACTGGGCGGGGGTGATGCTTTGGAACCCGTCGCTCCAAGCGTGTTCAGGATCGGGATGCACCTCGACCATTAAGCCGTCGGCACCCGCCGCAATTGCCGCTCGCGCCATCGCCGTGACCAGCGAGGCACGACCTGTGCCGTGACTCGGATCCACTACCACGGGCAAGTGAGTATGCTCCTGTAACCAGGGCACACTGGCCAACGGTAACGTAAACCGCACATGATCCTCAAACGTGCGTATGCCGCGCTCGCAGAGCATTACCTGCGTGTTGCCCGTCTTGAGAATATACTCAGCGGCTAAGAGGAACTCTTCAATGGTCGCCGCTGGCCCACGCTTCAGCAGCACGGGTAATCCCGATTCGCCCACGGCCTCTAGCAGAGGAAAGTTTTGCATATTTCGCGCACCTACCTGCAGCACGTCGGCAAACTCCGCTAAGATGGGCACGTGCTCCGGCGCCAGCACTTCCGTCACGATAGCCAAGCCTGTGCGTTCGCGCGCCTCGGCGAGCAACTCCAGGCCTTTCGTTTTCAGGCCTTGGAAGGAATATGGGCTGGTTCGTGGTTTGAAGGCTCCCCCTCGTAATGCCGTGGCCCCTGCTTCACGAACCGCCTCAGCGGTTTGCATAATCTGATCGCGCGTTTCTACGGAGCAGGGCCCAGCGATGACGCCAATCTTAGCGCCCCCTACTTCTAAACTCCGCGCTCGCACGACAGTGCGATCTGCCTGCGCCTCGCGACTGGCCAGTTTATATGGGGACAACACCGGCAACACTTTTTCCACACCTTCCGCGGTGGCCAGGGCCTGTTTGACTGGTTCTGGCTCATCGCCGATAACCGCCACCACGGTCAAGTACTGGCCCCGTATCGGATGGCTTTTCAGACCTAATTCTTCGATCCGCTGGAGCACATGGCGGATTTGTTCATCGGTGGCATCTGGTTTCATGACGACAATCATGACGGCTCTCGCTCAGGAAAGGACGCTTACAGACAGATTACGCACCCACGAGCTGGGGCAAGGTGAAATCGCTTAGTTGGCGCTCGAATGCCCCACCAAAGTCAGGGCAATCGGCAACAGGAAGCTCTTACCATTATGTTCGGCCTGAATGGTTACATGGAGCACCAGATGCCCATTGCCTTGGTCGCGTATTTCCGCCTGAGTCACTGGCTTGGCAGGGAAGAGTAGGAACACGGCCGGATGATTGCTTCCCGCGGCTTTTGCACTCAATTCATGCAGGTCTTTTGGATTCTCTAAGCCTGCGGGCCTCTGATCGAGGGTACTTGGCGTAAGCAAAAGAAACTCGGAATGAGGCGCAGTACCCATGTGGTCACCGTCTTCCGGCTGATAAGCTAAACGCATCGTGTACACCCCTGACTTGATTTTCTGTTTTCGATAGTCGGAACCGGGCTGTACCCAGCGAATGACTCCCACCAGCGTCGTTTCCGCCATGTCGCGATAACTGGCGGTTGGATTGGTTGGCGCCTTAGCAAGAGGCACGCTCTTGCGCCACCAGATCTCACAGAACACTTGCCCCTTGCTGTCGGTAACCCGCACGACCTCGTTCGAGAGGATGCTCGCTATGGCCTGACTCAACTCTTTGGGTGGATCAACTTTCTCCACCTTCGCAGCATATCCTCCCGCCTGGCCCAACAATGTTGCACTGATGCCACAGCAGGCCAGCATGCAGCACAGCAAGGCTGGCGTTTTTCTGCAATATCGGTTCATCGGGGTGGCTCCTATCCACGAATGCCAGTTGGCCCAGTTTGTTTGGGACATTTAGTTGACAAAAATAAAGGGAAGCTTTGCTTCCCCAGGATTATTCCGTGTCCGCTCTCAAAGTCGGCTTGAGGACGACCGCGTTGATTAATAATCAGTGGAGGCATTAACATCGCGCTGCCCCAACGTGTGGGGAGGCAGGCGAGTGCCAGCTAAGTTTGGCATCCAGAGTCTCGAGAGGCAGCCGTCTTAGTTGTCCAAGCTAAACGTGCCTATGTAGGCGCCGCGGCGATTAGCGTCTTTCCAGGTCTTATCCAAACCAGCCCCAGTGAAGCTATGCTCGGTTACCATAGCCGAGCGAGCATGCACGCCTGGTGTCAATGGAGCATAAAAGTTATCCTCATGGCCGCACACGCTATCTTCGTCAGGATGAATGCAGCGGGTTTCGATGCGTACTACGCCCGCTTCCACTAAAGCACAACCACCTTCGGGGCATCGGCTGACGCTGATAAAGATCGGGGCGGTATCCACGCGCACCACTTCCTGCGTCAGAATCCCTCCGAGCTTGCGGGCCATCTTCACCAAGGCTTCCCGCTGACGAGCATTGGCTCGTTCGTCCACGATGATTACCGCCCGTCCTGAGCCGCTCTGCTTCAGTCCCAGAGTGTCCCGAGCTTCGACAACGGCCACCACACTCAGCCCATCCAGCGCAACGCCGTCCCACGAACCTTTTTCGATGTGCCAAGCCAAGGTTCCGAGTTTTCCGGTCTGATGCATCTCGGCATTCGCAAAGCACGCACCCACCCATACATCGCAAGTGCGTGCTTCGACGTATTGGCCGCGTATCTCCTCGGCTGTCGCCACACTCACACCAACCAGCAGGGCTACTACACTCAGGCAGGTTCGCATCGCACGTCCTCCTTTGAGCATTACCATTGGGTATGCCTAACTCACCATAGTTATTTTCACGCCACGGGCGGCCAGCGTCAAGATGGAGCACCGTGCCCGCCGCCGCGTTCGGCACGCAAAATCGCCAGTTGCCTGACCACATCGGTCACATCCTGCCGCAGCCGCACAATACGAGAGTAGAGGAAGAAGCTCGTCCAAAGAAAAGCTAACGCAAACAGATACAGCACCAGGTTGGCCCCCAGCCCGATGCCGAGCCATTCGGCAATCTTTTGCACCCAGTCGGGCCGCAGGATGGCTAGCGCTGCCGACAACCATAATGTCATTCTTAATAACCGACTGCCCGTCGTCAGCGGTCCTCGACCTAAATGCCACATGTCCCACAAGAACAATGCCAACAACGTGGGCACCGTGATCCATTGGAACGCCGTCATCGGCAAATCTCCCTCTTACTCCAAAAATGTCAGCGCCAAGTTGCCGTGCTCTGGGCCGCTAACCTAACCGCCCAAGAAGTCATCTACGATTTTGCCCACCGCTTCGTGCGTCAGCGTAAATGGCACAGGCTCGCGACGCTGATGGAGACCATGACTGGCGCGATAACGTTGCAGCGATGCCTGCCCGGAAGCCTGTAACACCGCCTCGTAATACTGCACTTCGCCGCCTTTTTGGCTGGGGGTCTGACTGCGCAGACGGGCCTCGCCTCGTTGTGTGTCAATCTCGTGTACCGCTAACGGCTCGAGTAACCCCGAAGCCTGCCGCGCTACTCGCTGCGCCCACTGAGGCAACGGCTCCTGGCGTTCGGAACCGCGCTGAACTCGCAGGCCGCGCAAGCGGCAACTCAGAGCGTCATTCGCTTCGACCTCCGCCTCGACACGGGCACCGTGGGCACCCGTAACAGAAACTGTCTGCGGCCGATTGCCGAGATTACCGAGTTTTTGCTGGAGCGTTTCGCCGAGGGTCATCGCTTTCTCCCAGGGGCTTCATACTATGCTCCGCTCCGTCATGACTTAATAAGGTCGGTTTCCCTTCGACCACCGTTTGCAGATGCACCGGACGTGTCCAAAGTGCCTGGATATTGGCCAACGTCGCGATGGCGTGATCCAGACGCAGATCCACTCCATTATACTCGTGGCGCAGTAATAATTCCCCGCGGTTACGATAATTACCATCCACTACGCAAATAATCGGCTTACCAAAGTTAGTCAAGTTAAACAAAAGCCGTTGCTTGATTTTCTGAAATTCGCGCGACTCGATCACAAACGTACCAGCCTGTTCACTCCAGGCGAACGTAAAGTACTTATGCTCGACGCAGAATTCTGGCGTGAGAAACTCGTCAATAAAGGTAATATCGTTATGCGTACGGCGTACCTCAAAAATTTTTTGCCGACCTAGACCTAAACCCAAGTCCCAATTTCGTTTTTTCTCTAAGTCATCACATTCTTCGTATTCCTTGCCGAAACGTCCGGTATTCCAGCGAAACTCAATATCGCGGAACAGTTCTAAGCCTAACTTATAAGGATTCAGGCGCGGACCATGACTGGCTACCGTGCCCGAATGATGATCACAATAATCAATGACCTCGGAGGGATGCAGTGCCCGCTTCGTCATAATCGTGCTATGTACATAAGTCGCCCATCCTTCGTTCATAATCTTCGTCTGTGCCTGCGGCGCGAAGTAATAGGACTCCTCCCTCACGATGCCTAAAATATCGCGCTGCCACGGCTTGAGCGGTGCATACTGCATGAGAAACAGCAGCACATCGCGCTCCGGTTGCTCCGGGAAATTCTTCGACTTCGCTTCCCGTTCCTTACGCTTGCGCTCCTCTTCCGCCTTAAGCAGTTCTTCGGGGTTAATATAAGGCTCTAAGTAAGACTTAGTCTTGAACCGGGTAACAGGGATAGGTTCCTCGTCCTTAGTGGCCTCGAAATCGAAACGGGGTGGCTCGTCGCGTCGGCGAATGGCCACGGAATGGATATCTATCAGGTCTTCTATGCTCTTGCATTTGTCTAGAAATGCCTCAACCTCGTCCTCGCCGTACTTTTCCACATAGCGGCGAATCCGCGCACCGTGGTTGGCCATCTCCTCCATCATTTTGCGATTCGTATGGGCGAAAAACGCGTTATTCTTGAAAAAGTCGCAGTGTCCGTAAACATGAGCCATGACTAACTTCTGGTCAACCAGGTTATTGCTCCGCATCAGGTAGGCATAACATGGATCATTGTTGATAACTAACTCATAAATCTTGGCCAAGCCATAATCATAGGTCTTTTTCAGTTCCTCATAAGCCATACCGAACGACCAATGAGGATAGCGCGTCGGAAATCCGCCATAGGCAGCAATAGCATTGAGGTCGTCGGCATCTAACAATTCAAAGATCACCTCGAAGAAATCGAGGCCGAATTCGCGAGCATATCCCTCAATCTCGCGCTGCACCGCGCGGAGTTCAGGTGTAAGCGAGGTATCGTAAGGCGTGTTGAGCAAATTCATAGTGGTCGGCACATAAGGTCCTTTCAAAGAGAGGATTGCCTTCTGATATAGTTGCGGTGGTCACCTGCCTTTGCCGAGAAAATCCTTGATTGAGCGGATGATCGCGTCGCGGTTAGGAATATGGCTTACCACGAGGTTATCGAATTCGTTAGTGAGTTCCTCGATATGATGAAGGAATTCACCACTGCCATAGGGACTTTCCACCTGGCCATAACCAAACAGGTTCACCTTATGAAGCAGTCGGCTTCGTAAGACGTCTAAGCAATGAGGAATGTCGTCACCCCAATTATCACCGTCGGAGAAATGAAAGGCATATACATTCCAGTCCGAGGGAGGAAATCGCTGGTCTATAATCTGGTCAGCCAATTCATATGCAGAACTGATCTTAGTGCCGCCACTCTCGCGCGTGTGATAGAAGGTATGTTCGTCCACCTCCTGGGCCACAGCATCGTGAATGATATAGATCCGCTGCACTCCTTTATAATGTGCTCGAATCCAGGTATCTATCCAAAAGGCTTCGATACGCACAATTTCCTTTTGTTCATCGGTCATCGAGCCCGAAACGTCCATCATGAAAATGATCACGGCAACACTTTGCGGCAGGGGAATCTCTTTCCAACTGCGGTATTGTTTATCTTCGCGGATAGGAACAATAAGAGGCTTGTCGAAATCATAGGTGCCGGAAATGATTTGCCGCTTAAGTGCGCGCTTAAAGGTGCGTTTGAAGTGGCGAAGGGATTCGGGGCCGGACTGACGAATGCCACTATAACGTTCGCGGGTAGTATAGATATTTTTGCGTCCTTTAGGCTGGATACGAGGCAGGGCCAGCTCCTCGCCGAGAATGTCTGCTAACTCTTCCAGGGTCAGCTCCACTTCCAGAATATGTCCCCCCGGTTGATCCCCGGCCTGACTGTTAGCGCCGCCCTGCGGTGGGCCAAGGGCCTGACCGACTTCCCCCTCACCCTGACCGACCCCTCCGCGCCCTTTCACGCCGTAGCGGAATTGCGGGATCTCGATCTGGGGCAAGGGGATACTTACTAAGTCGTTGCCGCGCTTTCCTATCAGCTCGCCGCGAGTGATATATTTGCTCAAGTTATTCTTGATCTTCCCGCGGACGATCTTGCGAAAGCGTTCATAATCGCGCTGAATCCGTTGCACCATGAGAGGCTCGCGTAGGTGGAAAAAGCTCATCGCTGCTCAGATTCTAAGTTGTTTTCGGCGGCTTTGTGGGAGACCTTGTTTTCGACTTAGCACGACGCGCTGCCACAATGATGGCGGGGGCTACAAGCTCCGCCGGGCTTCTGAGAGACCTCATTTCCGGCTTGGTGTGCCACGGGCAAAGATGCTGGCGACAAATTGCAGCACGTCGGTAGCACACACTTCACAGTAGCCGTAATTGCGTATCAGTCGGCTCTTCACCACGTCTATCTTTTCCTGCGTGGCCTTATCTACGACATTTGACACTAAGCTAGTCAGCTTGATCGTGTCCTTCTGGTCCTCAAACAGCTTGAGTTCGAGAGCCTTCTGAAGACGCTCGTTAGTCTTATAATCGAATTTCTTGCCATCAATGGCTAAGGCGCCGATATAGTTCATGATTTCGCGGCGGAAATCATCCTTGCGGCTTTCGGGAATATCAATCTTTTCCTCGATAGAGCGCATCAGGCGTTCGTCGGGTTCCTCAAAGGCTCCGGTGTAACGGTTGCGCACCTTTTCACGCTGAGTATAAGCCTTGACGTGATCTATATAGTTTGCGCACAGCCGACTTAGAGCTTCTTCATCGGCAGCAATGGCCCGCTGGACTTCGTTCTTGACAATGTCTTCATATTCTTCGCGAACGACCTGCAATAATTCCTTATAGTGGCGGTACTGGTCCTCGCTGGTAATGAGCGAATGATGACGTAAGCCCGCTTCGAGTTCGTGGAGCACCATGAAGGGGTTGACGCAGGTTTCCTCGGGGTGAGCGACTAGCGCGTTGGAGATTTTGTCCTGGATGTAGCGGGGACTGATACCGCTCATGCCCTCATGCGGGGCCTCGCGTTTCAACTCGATTATGTTATCTTCGGTGAAGCCGGGGAGTGTTTTGCCGTTATAGAGCTTGAGCTTCTGCAACAAAGTAAGATTGGCATGCTTGGGAGGGACTAACCGCGTAAGCACGGCCCACATGGCGGCGACTTCAATAGTATGCGGGGCAATGTGTTTACCTTTAACCCGTTCGGGGTTGAAGTCTTTTTCATAAATCTTGATTTCGTCGCGCAGGCGGGTCACATAAGGAATGTCAATCTTGACGGTGCGATCGCGCAGGGCCTCCATGAATTCGTTGCTCTGCAACTTGCGATATTCCGGCTCGTTGGTGTGGCCTACGATAACCTCGTCAATGTCGCATTGGGCGAATTTCTTTGGCTTGATCTTGTGTTCCTGGGACGCGCAGAGCAGGTCGTACAGGAAGGCCACGTCGAGCTTGAGGACTTCGATGAATTCGACCAGGCCGCGATTCGCGATGTTCAGTTCACCATCGAAGTTGAAGGCACGCGGATCACTGTCGCTGCCATATTCAGCAATTTTTCGATAGTTAATGTCACCTGTCAGTTCGGTGGAATCCTGGTTTTTCTCGTCTTTGGGCTGGAAGGTGCCGATCCCCACACGGTCCTGTTCGGACAGAATCAGGCGATAGACCTTGATCTCGTTTTCGATCATGGCAGGCCAATCGCCGTGGTAACGTTGCAGACGTTCGTTGAAGGTATAGCGGCAGAAGGGGCACAACTCCCCGCGGATGGTAACCTGGAAGTCTTCGTCGCGACGGTTTTCATTCAGTTTAGCCAGGATTACCGGCCGCATCTCCTGGGGGATCAGGTGCAGCGGTTCTTCGTGCATGGGACATTTTTCCCAGCCGGCCTTATCACTTTTCCACATGAAGGAAAAGAGCATGCCTTCGTCGGTGCGGCTGTATTCTTCCAGCCCGCGTTTGAGCAAGCGCACGATGGTGCTCTTGGCGGAGCCGACCGGGCCGTGCAGAAGCAGCACGCGGCGTTCGGTGCCGAAGCCTTTGGCGGCAGCCTTGAAGGTGTTGACCAGTTGCATGAGCGGTCTATCCAGACCGTACACCGCGTCGCCATATTTTGACGCCCATTCTGTGAAGAATTTGTAACGGATAATCTTTTCCTTATGCTCGAAAATTTCCTCGGTGCCGTGCGAGATGATCATGTCATACAAGCGTTGAAACGCCGTGCGCGTTACTTCCGGATGTTGCCGCACGATATCGAGATATTCCGAGAAAGTACCCTCCCAATGAATTTTGCGGTAGTGTTGCAGGTTTTGGAGTTGACGGACTTGTTCGAGAAGAGCGTGTCCAAAAGCCATGGGCATAAGCCTCCTTATCGCCTAACGGTGGCGAGTGCGCGCAGCGACCAGCAAAAGCAGCGCGCACGTGCGACCGTCGGCAGAGATGAATCAAGGAATTCCTTTGTCAAACCGCGGGTGCATGCAACGAAAAGCAGGCGGACCTGTCTCCGCACCGGGGCGGGGAAGCAATTCGCAAGGGGCCGAAGACAGGTTCGCAATAAAGGGAATGCTACCCAGCTGGTCAGACCAGCTTAGAGTCAATTCAGGTGTCAAAGGGGCTGGTGATCACACTCTGAAGCCAAGGGTTGGCACTGCCGTGCCTCGACCTCTTGGAGACACGGTCTTCCTAACCACGCCGCCCGATACAGACGAAGCGCCAAGGAGCGCCGCTGCGGCACACCCAGCAGCTTGCTTGGGTTTGTTTGACGCACCATGAAGCCGGCAGCATGTTAACGCCACCTGGTGGCACCACAATTGTGGCGGCAGGTGGCATTGCGATTGCCTCTATAGAACAATACGCGCGCAGGTAGGGGGATTGTCAAGTCCAAGTGAACGGATTTTTGGTTCCCATTGAGAACAACAGATGCCTTGCCGGAGAAGACGACACCGTTTATCATTTTCCGACCGACGGTGATTTTTCGGAGAAAAGTGGGTAAGATGTGTAGCACAGATAAGGCTCCTGGACGCTGAGCAGGTCGGGGACGTGTAGGCGCTACAATTCCTTCTTCGGGAATCACTAAGGGGCACGCTATGATGGATGTGCTGCGGCGGGATGTCAAGTCGCTGTTTTTGGAACGTGAAGAGTGCGACGCAGGAACGGTGCAACAATTGCGGCAGGCTCTGACCCAGAGTACGGAACAGTATCGCCTGCTGCGCGACACAGTTGCTGCCATGCAGCAAAAGCTGGCTCAAGCCAGCGGCGCAGCGGCCAAACGCTGGCACCTGAAGATTGGCATCGCCTCCTACTTTCTGGGGCGCACCCGTGATGCGGCGGAACATTTGCGGCAGGCCGAGGGAGCATTGGCCAGTTTTTACCTGGCCAAAGCGCTAATCAGTTTAGAGCAGTGGGACGAAACCTTGAAGGCGCTGGATCGCGCTGAAAAAGCGGGATACACCGCCACTCAGGTGCAATTGCTAAGAGCGGAAGTTTACCGCAGGCAAGGGCGGCTTGAACAGGCCCGCGAAATACTTGGGAAACTTCGCGATCTGAGCACCCACAGCGGCGAATACCACTACCAACAGGGAAAGCTCTATCTGGAAGAGGGCGACCGCGAAAAAGCGGCGGAACATTTTGAGCGGGCCGTCGAACTCGATCCGCATCACGCGGCTGCCTGGTTCGAGTTAGGCTTCCTCAACGACTTGGCCGGCAATGACGATGAGGCGATTCACTGCCTGGAGCGCTGTATTGCCCAGCCGCCGGTTCACGTCGGAGCGTTATATAACCTCGGCGTGCTTTACGAGGATAACAATCAATATCAACGGGCTATTGAATGTTATGAACGGTTAGTCCGCGCCTTTCCTACCGACGAGCGGCCTCGATTGTTCCTGAAGGATGCCTTGGCCTCTCGAGAACAGAGTATGGTGGGCCAAGAACCCCGACCCATCCCCGACAAGTTGCAGCAAGTGCTGGATACGCCGGTCACCGAGTTTGAGTTATCCGTGCGGGTGCGAAACTGTTTGGAAAGGATGAACATCAAGACCCTGGGCGATTTGACTCGTGTAACCGAAGAGCAGTTACTTGCCAGCAAGAATTTTGGCGAAACGTCGCTGAAGGAATTGCGTGCTGTCATGGAATCGAAGGGGCTGCGCATTGGTCAGGCCCTGGAGGAAGGGGCACGCTACGACCCGCGCTTCCGGGAAGCTCCACCACCACCGCAATTGGCTTTTTCAGAGCAAGAACAGGCCTTGTTGAAAAAGCCTGTCAGCGAACTCAATTTCAGCGTGCGTCCCCGCAAGGCCATGGCCAAGCTGGGTATCCAGACCGTCGGCGACCTCATAAATTACACTGCGGACCAGTTACTCGAAGTCAAGAATTTTGGGGTCACTTCGCTGAACGAAGTGCGGGCTAAGCTGGCCGAACTTGGCCTGAAACTGCGCGGCGACTGAGCACTCCTCGCCAGCACTTCGCTTTGCTGGTCCTCGCGATCCGCCGTAGAAAGTGCGCCTCGACAAGTTACATAGCTGAGATGGTGCGTTCCGCGTTTCCGCTCACCTGCGACCCGTGGGGCGTGATAAAGGCGAGCATTCGTCATTCGCGTCGGCGGATGAGCGGCCGCTCGAAACTTTCTGGCTCGGACAGAAGCAGGCTAGTTACCTGCCGAACGACCTCGGTGGAGCGAACTGGGATGATGCGAGGCAGGTTCACTATGCCCGTAACGTGTTTGGCCAGTCCCCCGTCCGCTGCGGTGGCAATCAAAGGCGCACGTCCACGGCCACCGCCGGAACCTCCGCCCGGCGCGCGCAAGGGGCTGGGGGGCGTGTACGGATCGGCAGCATTGAGGTTGACGACGTATCCCAGATCAGCCATCGAGCCGACCGTGATGCGACTCAGGGGCATGCGAACTCCTGCAGGTTCCGCCCAGCCGGTCATCAATTCCGTTACGAAGACACTTTCTCGCCAATGGCTATCGCGCGTCCCAGGACCACCACCTGCTTCCACGGGCACACTGGTCTGATTCGTGTTGAAAATGACCCGATACTGCTGCACCGCCTGTTGACCGATGAAGCGCGGATTGGAGGTGCCAGCACCACTGAGAAGACCCTTAAGGTCCCATATCGTACCGAAGCCGAGCACGTGCCCCATTTCATGCAAAATCACATCCCGCAGCTGACCGCTTTGCTCCAATTGGGTAAGGTCCGCAGTGTCGAACTCCATTATTCCGACAATCGGCAGGAAAGAGGGCAAACGTAGGGCGGTCGGCCCGGCTTGTCCTAAGATACCGTCTGGGCCGTCAATCGGTAACGCGGAAACGTCAATGACAACGTCATCCACCGGTTGACCTTGATACACGACATCCGGTATGTCTCCGATGATAATCTGCTCCCAGCGTTGTTCGGCTTGTTGGAAGACTTGTTGTTGTGCAGAACTGAACCCTGGACCAAAGCGGAGGACAATGTCGAATTGACTGGCGGGCGTACCCCCACCGCCACCGCCTCCTCCGCCACCCCCTCCTCCACCTCCGCTCCCTCCTCCGCCTCCACCACCTCCACCCCCACCGCCTCCACCCCCACCTCCTCCGCCAGGGGGTGGTGCCACGCGAATCACCAACGAGTAAGGCCCCGTGCTTCCCCCCACGTCATTCGTACCGCGAACTGGATCGTAATTCATATTCGGGAAACCCGAAACTCCTACGTAATACGTGCCCTGCGATGTGAACTGGAATTGCAAATAGGAACTGAATCCGGGGGTCTGATTCGGAACTGGGCCATCGTCATTGAAAGCTAGTTCGTTGCCGCGATTATCAAACAGACGCAAGAAAGGATCAGCGAAGTCGCGGGCCTGAACCGTGATTTCCAATGTGGTGCCTGCGGCCACACTGAAACGGTACATATCCACGTCAGTCGGAAATCCTAACGCAGCGCTGCGGCGAGCCGTGCGGTTACCGGTAATACTGCCCACGTTGATGGCCTCCAACAGCGTGTCGTCCAGGTCGCCCAAGGGAGTACCCGGTTGCGCAGGTACACAGCGTGCTTCTAACTCTTCCAGGTTGAGCCTAGTCGAACGATTACCGCTACTACCGGGTCTCCGCCCATATTTGGCGCTACGAACTATAGAAACGTGGGAACCGCTACATGCCGCAGGTTTATCCCAGCGTGCATCCCGTAGCCACTCGACCAGCCGCGACCACAAGCTCTTCATCGCAGGGCTCCCCTGGCAACAAAGTGAAATTGCCGACCACTGTTCATGCTGCATTTAGTTTACTACGCCCTAACCGGACAAGCAACACAAGGGACACGCTCAGGGTCTATGACTCTGGTCGTGGTTGCCAAACCGAGCGACGCCATGATCGTAACCATCATGGCTATGCAAATAAGCACCTCAATGGTGTAGCGAACGCGTTTCTGGCACCTCCAACATCGGACCTTACGGACAGAATAACCGCGGCGCGACGGCATCGCGATTACCCCACGGGCGCTGCGCACTGCCATGTTTGCCGACAGATGGAAGATATTTGCTTGCTGGGCGAATAGGCATGACTTTCGTCGAGGCCGAGGCGTCGTATAGAGGTGCGAAACTTTCCATTCGTGTGTCAGGTTGTAGAATGGGATTGTATGGGACGTCACGCCACGGCTGTGGCGGCTACCATAAAACGGCCGCTTTGGCACTGTCTCGTGGCTCAAGAGGTATTGGGGGGTATTTAGGACTCGCGTCCGTATCGTCGGCGAGTACTGATGGCAGGCTCGCTGACCTTGGAGACTCGCTTGGGAGTGAAGTGCCAGTTTCTTCTCGCCTCATTCTCGTAAGTGATACGGAAACAGGCTGGCACCACTAATCGGCCCAATCAAGGCTGCGAAGCCGCCGCAGGTTAAATTGGACACCTTGAGCCATGCTTTGCGTCAGTATTGGTCGTACCCGCCACAAAATGATGATCGCGGAGATTCAGGAAGCGGCGCGTCGCGGGGCCCGGTTCATGGAACTGCGCCTGGATTTCCTGGCCAAGGCCCCGGATTTTCAACGCCTGCTTGGGCATAAACCGTGTCCACTGGTAGCCACGGTGCGCCGACAGGAAGATGGCGGGCGCTGGTCCCGCAGTGAGCAGGAACGCCTGACCTTGTTGCGCCTGTGTATTGCCTCCGGATATTTCGACTGGGTGGACCTGGAAACCGACATCGCAGATAAGATTCCCCGCTTTGGAAAAGTAAAACGCATCGTAAGTTATCACAATCCTCGCGAGTTTCCGAAAGACCTGGAGGCCCTACTACAACGAATGGGTCAACAGGATGCTGATGTCCTCAAGATCGCCGTCCGTGCGGAGCATCCCGCTGATAATTTGCGAGTTCTCTCCCTAATCGCTAAATCGCCCAAGCCCTTGGTCGCTATTTGCCTGGGGGATTTCGGAATAGCCAGTCGCATCTTAGCAGGTAAATTCGGCGCGCCTTTTACCTACTGCGCTTTCAACAAGGAGCGCGGCATCGCCCCAGGCATCCTTTCGATGGAGGAGATGCAAAAGATTTACGCTTATGACCGAATCGGGAAGCATACCCGAGTCTTTGCGGTGGTTGGCGATCCCATCGAGCACAGTTTGAGTCCTCTGGTACACAACGCTGCTTTCCAGGCCTTGGGATTGGATTGCGTTTACATTCCGCTCCGGGTTCCTAAGGGAGAACTGGCGCGCACGCTTCAGGCCTTCGAACAGATACCGATTGAAGGCTACAGCGTGACCCTGCCTCATAAAGAAGCGGCTGCACAATTGGCTCAAGAAAAAGATGAATTGACGCAACTGACGGGTAGTACCAACACTCTGCTGCGACTGTCCGACGGCCGATTTCGCGCCGTCAACACAGATGCCCCTGCCGCACTTCAGGTGTTAGGAGAGAAGTTGGAATCACTTCCGGGCCGACCTCAATTGCAGAATCTGCACACCCTGGTATTGGGAGCTGGGGGTGTGGCTCGGGCACTGGTTTTTGCTCTAATTCGCGCAGGTGCCCAGGTCACAGTGGCTAACCGCACATTGGCCCGCGCCGAAACGCTGGCTCGAGAAAGCGGCTGCCGATTTGTGGAGTGGAATGGCCGATACCAGACCCGTTTCGATGTGCTGATCAACTGTACTTCCGTGGGAATGTTTCCGCAAGTAGATGAAACACCCATGCACCATAGTGCCTTGCAGCCAGGCCAGATCGTTTTCGACACGGTTTATAATCCTGAAACCACGCTCCTGATCCGCGAAGCGCGCGAGCGCGGGTGCCAGGTCATTACCGGCGTGGAAATGTTTGTGCGCCAGGCAGCTCTGCAATTTCGCCTTTTTACCGGTAAGGAGCCGTCTCTGGAACTGATACGCAAGACCGTTCGCCGAGCACTTTCTCCAGTTCAACTTCGCGAAGAGGAAGAATTGCCCGATGAAGATTCCGAATAATCGCACTCAGCGTGCCGAAGCGTATCTCTCTCGAAAGGATGACATGACTTGAGATGCCCGAGCGTGGTCCGCATTTTCAATCACGGCCCGAAAACACTGGGACGGATAGCGACTCATTGGTTCTTAGCGACCAACGGCTTTCGCGATCTTATACATACCCCAGAGTTCCATAACTTTCCAAGGAGAAGCAACTAGTAAGAACTGGTTACCCCAACAAGAGTTGCTTCCACGAACACCAGTGGATAACTGTCGGGAAAAGGCTGAAAACCGACAGCATGTTGCCGCCGAGGAAACCAGCAGCTTACGGAAGGCAAGACGCAGACCGGTTCGGCCTCGTGGACCGCTTGCTGGCCGTTCCAACTTGTATTATAAGGCACGGCGCATGCGTATATGATGATGAAAAACTCCGTGCGGGAACGACTGCAGAGACAGACATGCGAGTCGGCTTAGGCTACGATAGTCATCGCTTGGAGCCAGGGCGTCCGCTGAGATTGGGAGGCTTGGAGATTGCCGCCATGGTAGGCGCCGTAGGCCACAGCGACGCCGACGTCGTGCTGCACGCCTTGGTAGATGCCCTCCTGGGAGCTGCAGGCTTGGGAGACATCGGCGACTGGTTCCCGGACAGTGAGCCACGATGGCGGGGGGCGGATTCCACGATTTTCCTCCGCGAAACCCTGAACCGTGTGGCCGCAAAGGGCTTCCACGTGCGTCAAGCCGACATTATCATTGTCGCAGAATCCCCGAGGCTCGGACCCGACAAGGAACGCATCCGCCAGCGTCTGGCCGAATTGCTGGCTCTGCCGACCGATTGCGTCAATGTCAAAGCCAAGACCAATGAAGGCCTCGATGCAATTGGCCGTGGTCAAGCCATCGCCTGCTACGCTCTGGTTGCGCTGGCCGAGCCGGGAGAGCATCACGCCACCCAGGTATAGTGTACTCGCGTATCCCATACGATCATGAGCCTGAGAATCTATAACACGCTGACGCGACAGAAAGAGCCTTTCGTGCCCGTCGAGCCGGGTAAAGTGAAGATGTACACCTGCGGCCCGACCGTCTATAAACCCGCTCATATCGGGCACATGGTCGGGCCGGTGATTTTCGACACCGTCCGCCGTTATTTTGAATACTTGGGTTACGAAGTGCTCTGGGTGCTGAACATTACCGATGTGGATGACAAGTTGATTGCCCGTGCCCGAGAGGAAAATACGACTGTCCGCGAACTTGCCGAACGCAACACTGCCGACTATCTGCAATGTCTGCGTGCGTTGCGCGTTGAGGGTATCTCCCACTTGCCGAAAGCCACTGACCACATTCCCGACATGATTCACCTGATTGAAACCTTGCTGGCTCGTGGGCATGCGTATGTGGCCAACGGGGATGTCTATTTCGACGTTACCAGTGATCCTGATTATGGCAAGTTGTGTCATCGCGATCCAGAGCAGATGGCTGCAGGCGCGCGTATCGAAGTCAGCGAAAAGAAACGGCATCCCGGCGATTTCGCCCTTTGGAAGGCTGCTAAGCCCGGAGAACCGAGCTGGGATAGTCCCTGGGGACCGGGACGGCCGGGCTGGCACATCGAATGTTCGGCCATGAGCATGCGCTATCTTGGAGAAACTCTCGACATACACGGCGGGGGACTCGACCTCCAGTTTCCCCATCACGAAAACGAACTGGCCCAGTCCGAATGCTGCACCGGGAAAACCTTTGTACGCTACTGGATGCACAACGGACTGCTGAAATTCGGCCAGACAAAAATGGCCGGCTCGCTTGGCAACGTCGTCAATGTTCACGAGTTGCTCCAACGCTATCCGGGGGAGACGCTGCGTTTCTTCCTCCTGAGCACGCACTACCGCAGTCCCATCGAATTCTCTGAAGAGCGGCTCGAAGCGCTGCACAAGAGCCTGGGAGCGTTTTATCGCTTCTTCGAGCGCCACCAGCGGATTACGGGCCAGAGTTTTTATCAGATATCCGCTCCGCTGCGTCGCCAGGAAATCCATCTGGACAACGGTGGCTTTGCTCAGGAAGTGCAGAGGTTACGTCAAAGGTTTCTGGAAGAGATGGATGACGACTTCAACACACAAGGTGCGATCGGCGTCGTGTTTGAGTTGCTGACAGTGCTCAATCGTTTTGCTGACGAACACCATCTTGAAGACCCCGCTTGTCGTGAACCGGCAGCCGTGGCGCGCTTCCAGCAAGCCGTCCTCGTGTTACGCGAAGTGACGCAGCTTCTTGGACTTTTCCTCAGCCCACTTACAGTTCCGACGTCCGCCTCCGACCAGATAGTCGCCAGTCTGATACAGGTGCTGCTGGACGTGCGTAACGAGTGCCGAAAACACAAGCAATTCGCCCTGGCTGACCTGATTCGCAGCAGGCTTAAGGAGTTAGGTATCGTCGTCGAAGATAGGGCCGGTGGAAGTACCTGGCGCTGGCAACGATGAACGCCAGGCCGAGCCGGTTTCCGACAGGTCGCGAGCCGACGCAAGCCATCGTCCCCGAACGAGTGAGGATATCATTGTGAGGGTGCGACCGACTCCTGAGATTTGAAAGGGTCGGGCGATATTGCAAATCGGACTTGATCAGGGAGTTGCCAGCGTGCGCATTCTCGGTATTGATCCGGGGCTGCAGGTAACGGGTTACGGTCTTATTGCGTACGTGGCGAGTAATTGGCAGCTGACCGAAGCTGGGGTCATCAGGCCTGAGGGACGGAATTTGCCGGAGCGCTTAGCAGAACTCTGGCACGGTCTCGAAGAGCTGTTGCGTGAAACGTGTCCGGATGTTCTAGCCATTGAGGAACTCTACTCCCACTACGCTCATCCGAGAACGGCGGTACTGATGGCCCATGCCCGGGGAGTCATCCTAACCGCATCTGCTCGCATGGGTATTCCTGTGGTCTCCTACGCGGCAACGCGCATCAAGAAGACCATTGCCGGCAGCGGGCATGCCAGCAAAGAACAAATGCAGCGTGTGATCCAAGCCGAGCTGGGCCTAGCACAACTGCCAGAGCCTGCCGACGTGGCCGACGCGCTGGCCTGCGCCCTGTGCCACGCCTTTGTCCAGCGCAGCCGCCCACAAGGAAAGCGCTGAACAGGCTGGTTGGCATGGATCTAGTCAGCCCCCGCTGTCCCTGGGAATGTAGAGCCAAGTCCATGTATTTTCTCAAACCTGCCTTCCGGGCTGACACCTGCCACAAATATGCACGGCAACCCTCGCAATGCCATTTCATTCGGCTGGAAAACGGTCTAGGAGCGCACGCTTGGCCTAAGTCTCATCTCTAAATGACTGTGTAGAAAAGATAGCGACAGGCGACTTTTTGCAACGAACTGGCCCAGCGCTTTTCTGAGTTCCTTCGATAGTCAGCCAGACGTTGATGGAGTTAGCGAGCCGGACCGACGCGAACCGCCCTCCCTTCTCCGTACAGCGCCGTGACTCTCATAAGAGACGGAGTCAGCGGAGCGGTCAGCAGGTGCTCGAGGCTCGACGTCTGAACCATCCCAGTTGGCCTTGAGGTACCTTATCCACATCCAACGAGAACTGAAGAGGTCGCACATCCGGGGTTGTGATGCATACTATCCAAGGCGAATACTGGCAGCATTTATTGGCTCAGGCCGAAATTCGGGCCCCCAAGTCAATGCTGTAACTCTCCAGTTGGTTAGTTGATTCGTTGGAGGACTGAGTTGTTTTTGCGAAAGTTCAGGCTGGAAGACTTGTTTCTGTTCCGTCGGTCATGTGAGTCGTGGCGTGACTGCTGAGATGTTGTGAACTGGACATACTCACTGTATCCTCCTGCCATGATTTTGCCACGAAACTTGGTTCATAAGATAGGCGAGAGAGTTTTTTCGCGTATGATGGTAACAGCAGTACTCAGGCTTTTGAACAGGGCCAGGGCAGGAGCCCTCGGAAGCGCAAGACATCCGAATCCGAGCAAGGTAATTCCAGCGAGCCGTATGACGATCTACCTGGATAATGCCGCCACGACCTTTCCGAAACCCGAGTCGGTCTATCGGGCGATGGATGAGTTCGCGCGCACGCAGTTAGCCAACCCCGGACGTGCGGGACATCGCATGGCGTTGGCTTCCGAACGGGTACTCGACGACACGCGGCACCTGTTGAACCAGCTGTTTCGCGGGGAATCGCCGGAGCGGTTCATTTTCACGTTAAACTGCACCGATGCGCTGAATATGGCGATCAAAGGGGTGCTCCACGAAGGCGACCACGTGATCACCACAAACCTCGAACATAACAGCGTCAGCCGACCCCTGCAAGCTCTGGCCGATGCGAGGCACATCACCCTGAGTCGCATTCCTGCGGACGGCGGAGGCACAGTTGATCCCGAAGCCATTCGCCGCGCGATCACTCCGAAAACTCGGTTGCTCGTGGTTACTCACGCCAGCAATGTCCTGGGAACTGTGCAGCCTGTACATGAAATCGCGCAGATCGCCCGCGAATACGATGTGCTCTTCCTGGTGGATGCCGCACAAACGGCTGGAGTTGTGCCCATTGACCTTCGGGGTTGGGGCATAGACCTGCTGGCGTTCCCCGGCCACAAGAGTTTGCTCGGCCCGACGGGAACTGGCGGCTTATATGTCGGCAGCCGTGTGCAACTGCGTCCGTGGCGGGAGGGAGGCACCGGGGGCGATTCCGCCAGTCCCACCCAGCCCTGCGAAATGCCGTTTTACCTGGAAGGCGGCACGCCCAACGTCGTGGGCGTTGCCGGATTAGCCGCAGGCATTCGCTATATTCTCCAACGCGGCCAAACTCATATTCACGAACACGAAATGCAGCTTATCGAAAGCTTGCGGCAATGGTTGCTTGAGCAAGAGGGTTTCGAGGTGTTCGGGCATGCTGAGCCACAACGGCGTGTCGCAACCCTGAGCTTTCGGGTCGAGGCTCTCCCGGCCAGCGATGTGGCAGCGATCCTCGACGCCAGTTTCGACATTGCCGTTCGGCCCGGTTTGCATTGTGCCCCATACATCCACCGCGCCATGGGAACCTTTCCTGAAGGTACGGTGCGCGTCAGCGTAGGCCCGTTCAATACCCAGGCTGATGTGGAAGCGTTGTGTCAGGCGCTGAGCCAACTCGTGGGCAATGGTGTGACTGTCTGAAAGGTTTCTGAGTCCTCCAGCGAACACCTCATGCCACTTGCCAGGCTGTAGCGTTGCCCGAATCCTCAAGACGACAGCGATCGCACTTGTCGGTACAGCGTGCCCCACCTTCAGAACCATCTGGCGATTGAACCCTTGGGAATGCCGTTCACATACTGCCCGTCGGGGCGGCCAATTCACGGGCCGAGCGTCAGTACCAACTCGCTTTGGCTCACCTCGACGAATTCGCGCGTGGCCAGCCAATAACAGCGGCGCTTCAACTGGAGACGATGTTCGTGCCACTCCAGTTCAAAATAACTCCATACACGGCGCAGAGTGGCACTGCCACAACATAACAGGGCAAAACCGCGATGAATGTCCGGAGCGTGCACATAAGGATGATGACGATGTCCGTGTAGCCAGGCAAGCACATGGTGGCGTGCTAACACTTCCGCGAGCGCCTCCGCATCGGTAAGCCGGCGAAAATAGGTTTCGGCTCGGCCGTCCGAACGCAGTAACGGATAGTGGGTTACCAAAAAACAGGGCCGGGAACGGATTTCGCTTCGAGTAAGTAACGCCTGGAGATGCTTCAGCTGCTGGGTGCCGATTTCGCCGCGGACGTCCCAGGGCCACTTCATGGGCTTAGCGGAATTGACGGCCAGCAGCACCAGGTTCTCCAGCACCAACGCGAATGGATAAACACCCTGCTCAATGCGCAATCCGCACTGCCAGGGGGCAAAGTGTCGCTCAAAACTGCCGGCACAAGCAGGGTCGTCCAGATAGTAATCGTGATTGCCTGGTACGGCTACGCCGGGGAAGGTTTCCAGCAGGGGGCGCAATAATCGTGCCGCTAGGGCAAACTCCTCATCAAAACCCAAACATGCCACATCGCCACACAGCACGACCACATGAGGCTGACGTTGCCGAATGTCACGCACCAATGCCTCGGCCACGGTTTCGGCTAAGGCAAAGGAGTCGCGGCGGAACAACCAGCGCATGTTCAACCAGCCAGCCAGCCGTTTGATATGGTAATCCTGTTTCCGCCAGCGCATGGGCCACAAGGGTAGGTGCAAGTCGCTGATCTGCGCCAACCGCACACTCATACTGCTTTGTCCATTCTCGGTCAGGCGCAGCTCTGGGGCAGTTGCTCGTCCACCCAGGCCAAGACACGGTCGAGCTTGACCGAGGCTTCCTCGAGATGGTGTGGCTCGATGATTAGCGGCGGCGCCAGCAGGATCAGATGATTCCGCACGAACAGGTGGATTCCTTCCTGCCAGGCCCGTCGCCGAATCTGCAACGGCAACAGCGAATCGGTGTTTGGCGGTATGAGCGGTGTCTTCTTGGACGGTTCGCTCACTAATTCCAGGCAGGCCAGCAAACCTTTACAGCGCACATCGCCCACGCAGCGATGCCTGCGAGCGAGTTCCTGAAGACGCAAGCGCAGCAAGTCTCCCATAGCGCGAGCATGTTCGACCAGTCGCCCTTCCTCGTATTCGCGCAAACACGCCAGGGAAGCAGCGCAGGCCAACGGATGCGGGGCGAAGGTGCTGCCTAACGGTAACATCCGCGATTCCCACTCGCGCGCCAGCGGCTCCCGCAAAGCGACGGCTCCCAGCGGGGCATATCCCGCCGTCAACCCCTTAGCTAATACCATCATGTCAGGGACCACACCTTCGTGGTCAACGCCAAACCAAGCCCCGGTACGTCCAAAACCGGTTATGACCTCGTCGGCAATCAACAAAATGCCGTAACGGTCGCAGATTTCTCGCAAACGTCGCAGGTAACCGTCCGGCACGGGAAACCCTCCCGCAGCACCGGTGAAGGGTTCGACCACGATGGCCGCCACTGTGGATGGGTTTTCCATCTGCAATTGTCGTTCTAACGCATCTGCACAGAAAAGGCGACATTCGGGGTAGGTTTTATCGAAATCACAACGATAACAATAGGGATCGTAGAATCGTACACACCCGGGTGGGCCGGGTTCCACCGCCACGCGGCGCGGATCACCAGCTACACCGAGCGTACTGTACGTGGTGCCATGATAACTCCGATACTTGGCAAAAATCTTCGGCCGTTTCGTCATCAGCCGCGCCATCGTGAAGGCGACGTCGTCCGCTTCACTGCCGCTGTTGACGTAGAAAATCCGGTTCAGATCGCCGGGGAGTTTCTCCGCCAAGCGCCGCGAAAGCTCTGCCCGCTCCTCGGTAAGGAAGATGGGCGACAGACAAGCCAGTCTCCCTGCCTGCTCCTGAAGGGCACGCACGATGCGCGGGTGATTGTGTCCCAAATGGGCGTGGAACAGTTGCGACAGAAAGTCCAGGTAACGCCGCCCCTGCCGATCATAAAAGTAAACTCCTTCCGCACGACTGACTACCAGGACGGGGTCTTCCCGTTCCTGTATCGCCCAGGGAATCAGATAGTGTCGGCGATACTCGTCCACATTCGCTCCTTTATCGAGGAGACTGCTAGGTGTCTTTCAGAATAATTATGCACTCCCTCCTGCTTCGCCAAAGGTTGGCACGGAATTATTCCCGCTGAACCTGTCCTTTCTAGACAACCTGTCCTCGCTGTAGGGTTTTCCAGGCATGTAAAGTCAGGTGCTTCCGATGTCCAAGGAACTTGATTGCGAGCCGCCAATCCGATGCCGCTATGGTGCAAGTACAATATGCTGCAAAAGACCTGCTGTGACCATAACGGAGCAGGAACGACGACTTACTCGGTCCTCCGCGCGATGCCAGGATCTGCGAAAGAAATCGCAATCGGATACTTGAAGACCGATTCGGTTCATGGCCCTGAAGCTGAGAATTGCCTGCGAAGACGCTGGCACAGAGGGGTTGGCTGAGCTGCTTATGCGAAAACCCTATTCCTGTCGGTCATACGGGTTACAACCTTAGCATGCAATCGAAATGCTGACAGCACAGTCTTTGCAGGAGAACGGGGGTGATGCCAAATCCAGCGATTCGCATCGAAGATGTCCTAACGAATTTCGAATGCTACCGATATCGCACGCCGATTAAATTTGGAGGCGTAGCGTTTGACCGCGCCACGATTCTGAATGTGCGGATGCAGGTGTGCGATACGCGAGGTCGGCAGATGATCGGTTTCGGCTCCATGCCTCTAGGCAATGTTTGGGCGTTTCCATCGCGTCGGCTCACCTATGATCAGACGCTGTCGGCCATGCGACAACTAGCAGAACGTTTCCGTGAGGAAGCCATACTTGTCGAGGATTATGGCCATCCTATGGAACTGGGACTCTGGCTTGAAGAGCGCTTTCTGCGGGCCGCATCGGAAGTCGCCGCACGATTGCAACTGACCGAACCAATCCCTAAGTTGGCAGTCTTGGTTGTGGGTAGCGCCTTTGATGCCGCTGTGCACGATGCGTATGGCAAGCTCCTCGGGCGTAGTGCGTACCACTGCTACGGGCCTGATTGCCTGCCCGGCGATCTGTCGCGTTGGCTTGGCCGTGATTTTCGCGGCCAAACACTCGAGCAATACATTTCGCGGGAACCGAAACCCAAGTTGCCCCTGTATCATCTGGTTGGCGCCCTGGATCCGCTGGAGGCCGAAGACGTAGCCCAGCCGGTGGGCGACGGCTTACCTGAGACTCTAGGGGAATGGATTACGTATAACGGGCTAACGCACCTAAAGATCAAACTGAACGGCGACGATCTAGCCTGGGATGTGGAACGCGTAGTGCGTGTTGACCGGGTGGCCGAGCAGGTGCAGAGGCAACGCGGAATAGTGCAATGGTGGTATTCCCTCGATTTCAATGAACGCTGCGGCACCGTGGATTATCTCCTGGAATTCATGAAGCAACTGCAAGAACGTGCTCCGCGTGCCTGGCAACGCGTCCAATACATTGAGCAACCGACCCACCGGGACCTCAAAACGCACGGTCGAGTTGATCTGCATGCCGCCTCGCAATGGAAACCGATAGTCGCTGACGAAGCGCTGACCGACTTGGAAAGCCTTTACTTAGCCCGCGATTTGGGGTACACGGGCGTAGCTCTCAAAGCGTGCAAGGGTCAGACGCAATCGCTGTTGGCGGCGGCCGCGGCTCAGAAGCTCGGTATGTTCGTGTGTGTGCAGGATTTGACGTGCCCGGGAGCCTCGCTCATTCACTCCGCAGGTTTGGCGGCTCACGTCCCGCCTGTGGCTGCCATCGAAGCCAATGCTCGCCAATACATGCCCCAGGCCAATCGGGCGTGGGAAGAGCGGTTCCCGGGAATCTTTCGCATGACCGACGGCTACATGCGCACGGGCGAGATTACGGGCCCTGGCTTAGGTGCAGTTCCCCCTGAAGTACCAGCGGGTTCAGAACCCGTATGGGAGAACCCGCCGTAATCGCAAGCTATTAAGAAAGACGGATAGGCTGCTCAGCGACATCGCCGCTGCGGCCATCATCGGATGCAACCAACCTAAAGCTGCCGCGGGTAGGGCCAATACGTTGTAAAGAAACGCCCAGAACAGGTTCCCGTAAATGATGCGTCGGGTACGTCGAGCTAACACTAGAGCCGCGGGGACGGCGAGTGGGTCATCGTTCAAAATAATTACGTGTCCGGCTTCGATGGCGACATCAGCTCCGCTGCCGAAGGCAATGCCCACGTCGGCCTGGGCCAGGGCGGGCGCATCGTTGATCCCGTCTCCGACAAATGCCACCACGCAGCCGGAACGCTGCAACTCGGCCACGATTCGCGCCTTCTGGTCGGGCTTTACTCCTGCATAGACCTGCCGGATACCCAGCTGAGCGGCTACGGCCTCGGCCACGTGAGCATGATCGCCGGTCACTAAGTACGGTTCAACACCGAGGTCGCGCAGGCGGTCTATCGCCGCACCCGAACGAGCACGCAGCTTATCAGCCACCGCGAGAATCCCCAAAACCCGAACCTCGCCCGCACGAAATCGTCGTGCTGAAGCATGCATCGAGTCCCCTGTCGCTACTGCGTGAGTCAGCTGAGGCGCCACCGCAACCAGGATCGGTGTCATGCCCTTAACGGCCAACTCCTCGGCTCGCAATTCAGCTAAGCGGGGCAACGCCACGCCCAGTTCGCAGAACAAATCCCGGTTGCCGATCAGCACAAGTTGTCGCTCCACCTCTGCCTCCACGCCACGGCCCGGATAAGCGCGAAAATGTGTTGCCGAAGTCGGCTCAATTTTCTGGCCTTCAGCAAACTGAACGATAGCCTCCGCCAGGTGATGCTCGGAGTTTTTTTCCGCACTAGCGGCCAGACGCACGATATCTGGCACGGCCACGTGAGGATCGAGCGTCAGGGCTTGCTGCACTTCGGGTTGACCCTCGGTGAGCGTTCCCGTCTTATCAAACAGCACGATCCCTACCTGAGCGGCACGTTCCAGCACTGCGGCATCGCGAAAAAGAATTCCCAATTCGGCTCCCCGACCCGTGGCCACCACGAGCGCGACAGGGGTAGCCAGACCCAATGCACAGGGACACGCGATAATCAGCGTAGCCACTGCCGCTTGTAATGCTGCCGCTGTCGCATCTGACCAACTCGTGGGACCTAGCCAAACCAGCCAGCCTGTTGCTGCAAGCAATGCGATCAACAAAACCACGGGCACGAAGATTGCGGCAATGCGGTCGGCTGTTTTCTGGATGGGCACGCGACTCAACTGGGCGCGTTCGACCAGAGCCACGATTTTGGCCAGTGTCGTGTCGCTGCCGACTGCCGTCACGCGAACGCGCAGCGCCCCCGTGGTGTTTAGGGTACCGGTGAATACTAAATCGCCAGCTTTTTTCGGCACAGGCTGAACCTCCCCTGTGAGCATGCTCTCGTTGATCGCGGACTCACCTTCGAGCACCTCGCCGTCCGCGGGCACCCGGTCCCCAGGCCGCAAGATCACGACGTCCCCTGGCCGCAGCGCGCTGACCGCCACTTCAACTTCCTCGCCCTCGCGCCAAACACGGGCTCGTGCTGGCTGTAGCGACCATAATCGGGCCAGTGCTGAAGTCGCCCGCACTCGAGCACGAGACTCAAGAAATTGCCCTAGCAAAACCAGCAAAATAATGCCCGCCTGGGCCTCAAAATAAACTTCGCCGGCAGGAAGACCGAACCAACCTAGAATCGTCACTACCGATCCTTGCCCGTAGGCTGTTAGCGTGCTTAGGGCGATGAGCGTATTCATGTCAGCGGCGCCTCGTGTTAGCGCCGCCCAAGCTCCGCGGAGGAACGGCAGACCGCACCAAAATTGCAACGGCGTGCATAACGCCCAAAGCAGCTCATTCCGACCTGGAAAATGTACGTGAAACATGCTGATCGCTAACACAGGTAACGCCAGGATCGTTGCTACGATTAAACGCTTTCCCTCAGATTGCAGCAACGCACGGCCGCTCCTCGACGTATCCGACCACGTCGCTTCCTCGGCGTCGGAGAGCACAACCGCTCGATAGCCGACCTCAGCTACCGCTCGCTCCAGCAGGCTGTCGTCCATGTCGGGCTTCTCCACGACCACTAACGCTTCCCCTGGCGTCAAATAGACAATCGCCTCCTTGACCCCTGGTACCCGTCGCAGTGCTTGTTCGACCTGCTGCACGCAGCTCGCACAATGCATGCCCTCAATGCGTAAACGTTTGTTCATAAGGTCATTCCATTAGGTACTTGGCTCATCCGCTGTCGCTTTCAGCCTGATGCAAAGCCATGTGAAAATTCTGCCTGAGAACATCATAACATCGAACACGGTTCAACTTTCCTTAAGAAACGGTACTCAGCGAACCAGACATGAGCCAGCGGCCTCGGCATACTCTGGCGGGACGTAAGCATAACCGATCGGATCGCGTTCCTGTGCTTCGAGAAAACCCTTCAGGCGAAGTCGGCAGCTATCGCATCGGCCGCAGGCCAGATTGTCGGGAGTCGGATCGTAGCAGCTATGGGTCAGGCGAAAATCTACCCCTAAACTTTTTCCCTCTCGAATGATTTGCGCTTTGCTCATATATAGTAACGGAGCATGCACGCGGAATACGCCCCGCCCTTCTACGCCGGCTCTCGTGGCCACGTTGGCTAACGCTTCAAATTGCTGCAGAAACTCAGGTCGGCAATCGGGATAGCCGCTATAGTCAATCGCATTGCAACCGATGAACAAGTCGAAGGCCCCGATTACCTCGGCATAGCCCAGGGCCAACGCCAAAAACACGGTGTTCCGCGCCGGCACGTAAGTGATCGGGATGCCCTGACCAATTTCGTCCACGGTGCGATCTTTGGGCACAGCGATCTCATCCGTCAAAGCCGACCCGCCAAGAGCCCGCAAATCCACGCGCACGATGCGGTGTTCGACTGTATCCAAACTCTCGGCGATCCGTCGCGCCGCTTCCAGTTCTCGTCGGTGCCGCTGACCGTAGTCCACCGTCAGGGCGTAAGCTGCATAGCCTTGGGATCGGGCGACCGCCAAGGTCGTCGCACTATCTAAGCCGCCGCTGACCAAGACCACCGCTTTCGCTTGCATAGTCTGCCTCGGGAAAGCGAAAAACTCTATGATATCTTACGCGAGCCCCCCGCGGCACGATTTTGCCCCAGCTCGAACCAGCACAGCGTCAACCTTCCGACGAGTCTGTGCCTAGGTCAGGCCAGACGATTCAGAACTTGTAAGGGGAAATAGCAACTTTCTAGCAACGAGGATGACCTATGCCGGTAACCTCTGTCGCAAAACCTGCCTTAGACCAGCAGCCCAGCGCTGATCAGTTGGAGACCTTTCCCAACGAATATCCGCACCGCGATTACGTCATAGAGATTGAGTGCCCTGAATTTACCAGCGTTTGTCCACGGACGGGACAACCCGACTTCGGCACGATTACGTTCCGCTATATTCCGGACAAGCTCTGCGTCGAACTCAAGTCGCTCAAGCTCTATTTGCAACGCTACCGCAACGTCGGCATCTTTTATGAGATGCTGGTGAACCGTCTGCTGGATGATTTCGTTGCTGCGTGCAAGCCCCGCCATTGTGAGGTGATTGCGGAGTTCAACCCTCGCGGCGGTATGACCACAACGGTAACTGCCGTTTACGCCGCTTCGACTGACGAGGACGAAGAAGAATCTTGCGAGGAATGTGAGAGCAAACCGCGCAGTCGGCGTAGTCGGAAACGCTGAGCTGGCGCAGGCGCTGGTACAAGCGAATCATGGCGGAAATCATTCCGACTGTGTTCCTATTCCGCTTCACCTTTCCGTGCCGTTATCTCGCCCAGATGCCCCAGGAGGGACAAGAGCGGATTTTGGATCTGGATGCGACATATCGGTTACCGCACTTGGCCGAACTGAACGGACAAAAAACCTTCGGCGACGTGCGGGTGGCCTGGAACGAGTTAGGACTGGGGATTCAGGTGGAAGTGCGCGGGAAAGACCGCCCGCCGCTCGGTGATGCCTCCCGACCACGCAGTTCCGATGGCCTGCACGTTTGGATCAGCACGCGCGATGTTCGGGCTATTCACCGTGCCGATCGCTATTGCCATTACTTTTACTTTCTCCCCGCAGGCGGAGGCGAGGATCGCGAAGCGCCTGTGGCAGGCCAATTGAACATACCCCGGGCCTCGGACAACGCGCCGACCGTTTCGCCTTCCGACCTGGTTTTTCAGGCGCACCGTCGCCGCGGTGGTTACATACTCGAAGCCTTCTTGCCCGCTCATGTATTACACGGTTACGACCCCGAAAACCATCCTCGTTTGGGTTGGTGCTACTGGTTGCGCGATCTCGAACTGGGCGATCAAACGCTCACCGTCGGTCCCGATTTCCCTTTCTGGGAAGACCCCAGCCTCTGGTTCGCCTTACAGCTGGTACGCTAACCCTCCGACTTACAACGGCCGACGTTCTCAAGCTCGATTCCTGATATGTCGTTCAATTCGTAAGGAATAGTCGAGCTTACAACGACGTTGGGTATATCAAGTTGACCACAAGCGCCGGCACAGCGATGTCCAGGCGGCAGCTTTCTGGTTGCATCCGTGCAGCATTTGCCTTATGCTAACCAATAGCATGGCCCTCGGTAGCAAGCATAAGGCGATTATTGCCGCCAGTTTTCCAAGGGACAAACTATCTGAGCGAAATGACTGGCTGGTTTATAGCAATATCAACGATATGTGTCATCGTAACGGTACTTGATTCTCAGGAGGGCTATCATGCCAGAACGTATCGGAGAATTTCAGGTGCTGGGGGAATTGGGCAAAGGTGCCAACAGCACCATTCTGCACATCCGCCGCAGCAGCGACAGCAAGCAGTATGCTTTGAAGATTGTCCCGATTGAAAGTGAAGAAGACCATAAGTATCTCGAGCAGGCAGAGCATGAGTTCCGCATTGCTCAAAAACTCAATCATCGCAACCTGATCAGGATTTATATTCTCGAAAAGGTACCAAAGTGGTTGTTCTTTGGTGTCAAGGAAGTGCGGCTGCTGATTGAGTACGTGCCTGGCAAGACATTGGATAAGCAACGTATTCTTTCGTTTCCGAAACTGGTGCAGGTGTTTGAGCAAGTCGCTTCGGGCCTGGCCCACATGCATCGGCGCGACATTTATCATGCCGACCTGAAACCAGGTAACATCATGCTCTCTCGCGCGGGAGTCGTGAAAATCATTGACTATGGCCTGGCATGGACTAAGGATGCTCCGAAGAACCGTGTTCAGGGCACGCCCGAGTACATGGCTCCTGAACAGGTCAAGGAACGCATCGTGAACGAGCAGACCGATATCTTCAATTTCGGGGCGACTATGTATCGGCTGTGCACGTGGAAAAACATTCCCAAGGTGATGGACGAGGAAGGCCAAGTCGTGCCTCATCAAATTTGGGAGCGACAACTTCAAGGTGTTCGCGAAGCTAATCCTGCATGTCCCGCCCCCCTCGCAGAGTTAATTCACCGCTGTCTCGCTTATAAGCCCCAAAAGCGTCCCGAGAGCATGACCGACGTCCACGAAACCTTACAAGCCTTAGTGGATCAGCTAGTCACTGACCCCGCGGATCGGCTGGAAGCCCTGGAGTGGTCCGACGAGGCTTCTCCAAGCTGATTCCCTGGCTGTATCAAAACTGGAACCGCGCCGTCGTTGTCACTAGTGGCATTGCCTCGTAGAGAGGCGAGCTGATTGGCAGAGTGTCCAGGAGGGAGAAGGCTCACCGAGGAAGCCGCAAGGGCTGTCCCATGCCTCATTACGCTGATCGGGAGCATGTTATTTCGCTGCGCAAGCCAGAGCTAGTTCGCCTGCTCTTGCGCTTTCCGGGCTGTCGCGACTCGAAGGACGAACACCATTTCCTCCAGTTTTGCCGACTGGTCGAGGCAATTTTTCATTACGAGTTTCACACCCGCCTGGAACGTATCAAAGAGCTGTACGCGCCGTTCGACCCTGACTGCGCCTACGAGTTTCCGCTGAGCCAGGCCCTAGCACCTGCGCATGGCCGACTCTCGGACCAGGCTCGCCAAGTCGAACTGCTACTCAACGAAATACGCTATCTGCTTCAGCGCGCTAACTTCGTTCGTCTGGAGCGCTGTGTCCTGGAAGAGGCCATGCAGCGCACCGGCCGCTGGGGCATCAACTTCGTAGTCAACCTCAAGCTGTTTGAAGAACTCGAACTTTATGCCCGGGGCAACACTCTGGTCTTAGAAAAAAGACCAGAGCGTTTCTTGGGGCTAATCCCCGAACAGGGGCTGGAGGTCCCCGTCTATGATCGGGTCGTTTTGATCGTGCGTTATAAGCAGGACGCTAAGCTTCCTCGTTTCGTGGACAAACGACGCCTTTATGTGAGTATGTTCAAAGACGTTCCCCGCGACGACTTGGAACTGCTGGTTCCTGGGGTCAGGCCGAGAATTCAGCCCTGGGATGTCTTTAAAATCGGTTTGCCGTTATCTATCGGCATCCCTTTCTTCTTTTGGAAGCTCATGGTCGGTGCCGCGTTCAAACTGGCCAGTGGCGTGGTAGCTATGTTCAATTCCCTGGGCACGTTCATGGCCCCCTTCAGTTCGGGTTTACGTTCATACATGGGCTATCTCAGCACTTGGCAAAAGTATCTCATCACCCTCTTGCAATGCCTTTTGTTTCAAACGTTGGACAACAACCTGGGCGCTATTATTCATCTGCTGGACGAGGCCGAGGAACAGGAGTTCCGCGAAGTGGTGCTCAGCTGGTTTTTCCTCTGGCGTGTGGCCGGCCCCGAGGGTTGGGAGGCGGCCAGTCTCGACCGTGCTATCGAAGATTACCTGTGCACTTACGCCCATCTACACGTGGATTTCGAAATCGAAGACGCTCTCGAGAAACTTCTACGTTTCGGTCTGGCTCAAGTCGACTCTCAGGGCCGTTGGCAAGCCGTGCCCTTGTTGGAAGCCTGTCAACGTCTCGATGAGATTTGGGACGGTTATTTCCGCTACCATAATCCGTTACTATCATAATGGCCCCTGGTGCTTAGAACTTTCCACGAAGCAATCAGCCCAGAGGCAGGTGGCAGATTGCTGCCATCCGCGCGGATGGGCTTATAAAGGGATCAGCAATGTCGGCGACAGGCAATATTCTCGTCGGCGTGGTCATGGGCAGCAAATCGGACTGGGAAGTGATGAAATCGGCTTCGGAAACGCTCAGCCGATTTGCTGTGCCCCATGAATGCCGCGTGCTCTCGGCACACCGCACTCCAGAGGCCTTGGTGCAATACCTTCGCGAAGCAGAAAACCGAGGCATCGAGGTGTGGATCGCAGCCGCGGGTGGCGCAGCTCACCTCGCAGGAGTGGTCGCAGCTCACACGGTACGGCCGGTGCTCGGTGTACCCATGCAAACGGCGACGCTTGGCGGCCTCGATTCGCTCCTCAGCATGGTGCAAATGCCCGCAGGCGTTCCTGTCGGCACGTTGGCTATTGGTAAAGCGGGCGCTACCAACGCGGCCCTGCTCGCGGTTGCCATCTTGGCCAACTCCCGACCCGAGCTGCGTCAAAAGCTGCAGCAGTACCGCGCCGAACAAGCGCAGAAAATCCTCAGCGAAACTTTGACGTGATTCACGGCAACCGCGGGGGCGGACGACGCAACAGTTCCCGTAATTGTTTTTCCACCTCAGCATATTCAGGCCGACCGGCGAGATTCGTTAGTTCGGCTGGGTCCTTTTCATAATCGAAGAGCTGGACCCCGCCTTTACCGTCATTCCACTCGGTATATCGGTACCGCTCAGTGCGAACACTTCGCCCTAG